>NZ_BADW01000118.1:0-10070 GCF_000241165.1 Pseudoalteromonas sp. BSi20439 | reverse complement strand
GGGCAGCGCCTGTTTGGCATTGATGCTGCGTTATCGCCTATTTATGGGGAATAACCACACCACTTAGGCTCTGCCTTGCCTAAATACCAAACAGACTGCTGCAAATTTAACCTTAAAAGGTCAACAGACCCTAATCTTTGTTTGCAAAATCAATCAATGCTTGGCCCGTTAAACGATAAATAATCCATTCATTTTGTGGCTCAGCCCCCATGCTATTATAAAAATCAATCGCAGGTTTATTCCAATCAAGTACCACCCACTCAAAGCGGCCACAGTCTTTGTTTATTGCTCTGTTTGCCAGCTCTTTCATAATGGCTTTACCAGCGCCATTTCCACGGCTATCTGGGCTAACATATAAATCTTCTAAATAGAGACCATTTTTACCTAACCAAGTAGAGTAGTTGTAAAAATACACGGCAAAGCCAATTGGCTCATCGTCTTGTAAACATATTAAACTATGCGCTGTTGCGCCGTCGCAAAACAGGGTGTTTAAAATGGCTTGCTCATCGGTTTTTACTGCATCAGGCTCTTTTTCGTATATGGCAAGTTCATTGATAAAGTGTAAGATTGTTTTTGCGTCACTAGGCTTTGCATCGCGAATTTCTATTGCTTTGTTCATTGTTTATAACCTTAAAAATACTGTTCTAATTTTTGTTTTAAAACGTCTAGTTGAATTGGTTTACTTAAATAATCGTCCATTCCGGCATCAATACAACGCTGTTTGTCAGATTCCATCGCATTAGCGGTCAAGGCAATAATTTTAATTGCTTTATGTTGCTCCCCTGCCGCATTGTTCCTTATTGCGGTGGTGGCACTGTAACCGTCCATGACTGGCATCTGACAATCCATTAATACAAGGCTAAAATGCCCTTTTTCATGAGCGCTGAGTATCTCTATTGCTTGCTGACCGTTCTCTGCCACTGTCACTTCGCAGCTCAATTTCTTTAACATTAAAGTGGAGACTTGTTGATTAATAGGGTTATCTTCGACCAGTAATATTTCAGCCGGTTTATCCGCTTCGTCTTTTCGCATTGACGCAATAAAGCCAGGCGTCACAAGCGGAAGAGCCTGCTTTTGCGGATTATTGGCAATAACTGAAAGCGCTGAAATTAAATCTGCCGTGGTCACCGGTTTTGGAAAATACGCTTGAAAACCTGCATCAGAGTAACGCTGCGCATCTTCCATACCCGCAATACTGGTCATCATGACTAATGGCATAGGTTGATAATTAGCATCCGCTTTTAATATTTTACACAGCTCAATACCATCCATATCTGGCATTTGCATGTCTAATACAGCGATATCATATACTTTTTGTTGGTTTTTAATTCTATTTTCACACATTTCAAGCGCTTGTTTGGCATCACTTGCTAATTCAACATGTGCTCCCCAATGCCCTAACTGCTCACTGATCACTAATCGATTTGTTTGGTTATCGTCAACCACCAAAATAGTGAGCTCATTAATATTTACATTGGGTACATAGCGCTCTTGCTCTTCCCCTTCCTCAAGTATCATTTGTGCAGTAAACACACTGCCTTTGCCTATTTCACTGCTAACACTAATGTATCCACCCATAAGTTCACATAACTGCTTGCATATAGCGAGCCCTAAGCCTGTACCCCCATATTCTCGGGTGGTTGATGCATCCACTTGGGTAAACGGGCTAAACAACTGTTTTTGTTTTTCTTTACTTATACCTATTCCAGAATCTTTTACACTTACCTTAAATTCAAGCCCTTGATCAGTCGGCTTTATCGACGCGCTGATCACCACCTCACCTTGACTAGTAAATTTAACCGCATTACTGAGTAAGTTGGTCAAAACTTGACGAATTCGACTAGGATCGCCTTTTAGATGCGAGGGCTCTACAGCAACTAAATCTAAAATAATTTCTATGCCTTTGCCTTGCGCACTCAAAGCTTGAGCCTCTGCAACATACCCAATCAGATCACGGGCATTAAAGTTAATGCTTTCTAATTCAACTTTACCCGCCTCAACTTTTGAAAAATCTAAAATGTCGTTAATAACCGCTAATAAAGAATGCGCACTTTGTTTGGCTATACCTACTTTGGTTTCTACATGTTTAGGCAGTGGCTCTAATTGGATCAGCTCGAGCATGCCTAACACCCCATTCATTGGGGTGCGAATTTCATGGCTCATGGTGGCTAAAAATTGGCTTTTAGCTACTCCAGCTTCTTTTGCTTGAACAAGCGCTACTTTTAATTTTTCAGCGGTTTGCTTACGGCGTTGAGAAACTAATGAACTGCCAACTAAAGTAGCCAAAGAGCGTAAATAGGTTTCTTCACCTTGGGTCCAATGACGTGGCTCACCAACGGTTTCTACACATAAAATACCTAAATTACCATCACCTGTTGCGATTACCGCATCAAGCATCGATTTAACATTCAGCGGAATAGCGTAACTATCAATAAAGTCGCTAGTAGCGGCATGGGTATACACATCATCAATGGCAATTAAATTTTGTTTATAAATTGCATCATAATAGGCGGGGTATTGCTCCACACTCAGCTCACTATTTGAATGAACATGCCCCTCACCTTTTATGTATAAACTGTGACAGAGCATTGCATCGCGTTGCTCATTAAAAATCCATACTGAGGCACGGTCAACATCTAACACCTCACACATTGATTTTACCGCCAGTAATTTTACTTTATCGACGTCGCTACTTTGCACCTCAGGAGAAACCGTAAGTGTGGCTAAGCTTTTATTATATCTATTGGCTTTTTCGCTTTCTAATTCAAGCCGCTTGTGCGCATCTATATTTTGAAACGAGCCAAAAACACGAACACATTCGCCTTCTTTAAATTCAGCTTGCCCCATCGATTTAACCCATATTTCGTTTCCTTTATGGGTGAGTATAATAAGTTCTACACTCCAACTTTGACCGGTTGTAATCGCCTTTTCAAATAGCGTCTCAATAATTTGTCGGTGCTCACCTGACTTATAAAAATTTATTGCGGTGGTAATTTCTGGCTCATAATCGCTAGGCACATCATGAATAGCTTTAACTTCATCAGACCAATATACAGCATTGGTGTTTAAGTTTATTTCCCACGCACCTATTTGCCCTTGTTTACTCATTGATTCAAGTAAATCTTGTTGTCGAGCAATTTTCAGCTGCGCTTCGTGACGCTCAGTAATATCAAGTATAAATCCATCGAGGTAGGGCACGTCTTCATTGGTGTCATAAATGGCTTGGCCTTTGTCGTTGACCCAACGAATGCTGTTATCGTTGGTAATTATTCTGTACTCTATGGACCAAGAACGATGCTCTTGTACACACTCTCTAATTTTATTTTTAACGTCAGTGCGATCATCAGGATGAATAATACTAATAAAACTATGCTGTTGATTATTTATTAAGGCGGTAGGCTCGTACCCTGTTATTTCACTTGTTTGTTTACTCATGTAGATCATGGTCCACAACGCATCATATTTACAGCGATAAATAATACCGGGGATATTACCCACCAATGTAGCAAACTGATCGCGACTGCTTTGTAACTGTTCTTGGGTCGCTTTTTGTTCAGAAATATCTAAATGTGTACCAATCATCCGTTTTGGAGAACCATCGCTATTATATTCAACCACTTTTGCGGTATCTAACACCCAAATCCAATGCCCTTGTTTATGTCGCATCCGCGCTTCGCAAACATAATGTTCGGTTTTACCGGCAAAATGTGCCTGTAATTTTTGGTTTGAAAGTACTAAATCTTCTGGGTGTGCATACTTTTGCCACGTTTCAATACTGGTTGGCGTTAATTCACTGAGTGTATAACCGATGATCTCCGCCCAACGTGAATTAAAGGTAACCTTGCCCGTATCAATGTACCAATCCCATATGCCTACTGCGGTTGAGTCAATGACAAGTTCCAGCTGTGTTTTATGTTGCTCTAATTCTATTTCTTGTAATTTAAGCGCGGTAATATCTGTACGAATTGCAACATAACTGTGTGCCCTACCATCATTATCTACAAAAACAGCAATAGTGGTATCTACCCAATAAAAACGCCCATCTTTAGCTTTATTACAAATTTGGCCATGCCAAATTTTGTCTTTTTTAAGCGCCTTATACATATTTTTAAAGAACGCTTTAGGGTGCACACCTGAATTTAAAATACGGTGATTTTCGCCAACTAACTCGTGGTGTTCGTAGCCACTAATTTTGCAAAATTTGCTATTGGCAAACGTAATCGTGCCTTTTAAGTCGGTCACCGCAACAATAGCATGCTCATCTAATGCACTTTTTTGCTGCGCTAATTGCTTTAACGCATTTTGTAATGAAGTTGCTTGTGTATGATATTGACGATGCTGTTGTTGCTGCACATTAATTAATAACTGTAACTCATGTGGTAAATGCGCAAATTCGGCATTGCTTTTAAGTAATGCTGGCGTTGTATTTTCATCAGTAACATGAGTAAGTTGATGTAATGGCCTAGATAAACGTCGGTGACTCCACCCTAAAGCACTCATAATCAAAATAATCACAACTAGTACGGGAATAACGTGCATGGTTAAAAAAGGCTGAAACTTGCTAAACACCACAGGCTTAGTTACAACTAATTGCCAACTTTGGGCGTTTAAAAAGTTTAACTTCGTGGTTGTTGCAGCATGTAGCTGTTTGTTTTTATCGGTATACTCAAACATCGGCAAAGCCATTAAAGATGGCTCAAAAGGCAAAGTTAATAGTTGATTTAAGTCAGAATCGACTCCTTGAGCGTTATTTTTATAAAATATATAAAAGTCGGCTTGGGTATTTTGCATAACCTGTAATTTGAGATAACGTAATAATTTTGCCACGGAAATATCAATAAGCAGCACAGCGTGTAATTGCTCATTACTATTAAAAAGTGGCGTTGCAATAATATGAAAGGTTTGTTTATCGACTGCAAAAGAGCGAAACACAGCTTTTTGGCTGCTATTTAGACGAGTAAAAATAACGTTTATATCGTCACGGTTAATAGCGCTAAAATAGTTTGTGTTGAGTGATGTAAATTGTTTTGGTTTTTCTATTAACTCAATAGCATTAATATAGGGGTGTAATTTAATATAGTCATCAATTAAAGGCGACGTTAACGCGTTAGTTTGTGCTGAGTCACGAGTTAATAGCTCTGCTAATTGTTGGGAGTTATTTAACCGCTCAACAAACCAAGTCTCTGCTAATTGCTTAGCTATACTACTGAGCTGGTTAAGCTTTGCAGAATCATCAAGGGTTCGACTATTTTGCACTTGCTGATGGTTTATAAAAGCCATTATAGCCAAGGGTACTAGGGCAATAACGATAAAAATAATGGCTAACTGATGTTGAATTGAGCGTGTTTTCATAATTAATTATACTAACCTACAGGCCATGCTTTTTACTTAGCCGCTTTTATCTTTTCGTTATAAAGCCATTAAAGCATAAAACCCGCCTATTACAACATAACACTTTATAATCAATATTAACTTATTGTTAGGTTTAGACTAATTGCGTACAAACCATAAATTCTCTTTAATAACCGCTTTAAAGTTGTCATGATGAGCATACAGAGTATCAACAATAAATGGGCAACATAATATGGGGCATGAACACTCTCATAGTCATGTAGATGACAGCCACAGTGATAAACAACTCGCCTTAGCCGTTTTTATTAATGTACTGCTTACTATAGCTCAAGTTATAGGTGGTGTATTTTCAGGCAGCCTTTCATTAATTGCTGATGCGCTGCATAACTTAAGCGATGCGGCAGCCATATTTATAGCGCTTATTGCTCGAAAAATTGGCAAAAAAAGTGCTGATAGCACGCACCATTTTGGCTACAAACGCGCTGAAATATTAGCCACACTTTTTAACAGTACAACCTTAATTGTGATTGGCTGTTATTTAATTTTTGAAGCAATTAGCGGTTATTTAAACCCGCAACCTATTAATGGTTGGATTATTGTGTGGGTGGCTGCAATAGCCCTATTTATTGATTTGTTAACCGCTTTATTAACCTACAGAGCCGGTGCTAAAAATAACATGAATATAAAGGCGGCGTTTATTCATAATGTCTCTGATGCGATGGCCTCTATTGTGGTTATTATTGCCGGTACCTTAATTATTTTATACCAGTGGTATGTGGTTGATTTAATAGCAACTATATTGATATCACTGTATGTTATTTATCACGGCGTATTATTACTTAAAGCCAGCTGCAGCATTTTAATGCAGGCAGCCCCCCTTGATTTTGATCAGCAACTTATCAGTAAAAAGTTACTGCAACAGTTTGCCATCGCTCAAATACATTCAATAAAAGCATGGCAACTTGACGATAACACCACACATTGTGAAATTGTTTTGCAAACAGATACACCTATTGAGCTTAACGCCATTAAACACTATTTACATGACGAGTTTGCAATTGAACACTGCATTATTGAAGTTGTTCGCCCCGATTTGCCGATATAAAACTTCTTGTAATTAATATGCACTACACGTTTATTACTTATGTTTACAGCGACTTATAACCGCTGTAAACACATGCAATATAGCTAAACAAAATAACCCCGCTGTAAGTTACTCAATCAGTTTTTTCTAACGCAACTGCGTATTACAATCACGTTGGCATTGTAATTCAAATCATACATGCAAATAAAAACAATTATCATTAACCTTGCGTTTACTTTGTATTACTTTTAATATTGCGCCACTTATTTTTACAACTAAAATCATTCAAACTTAGGACCCGCATGTTTAAAACATCTTTGAGCTTAATAGCATTAGTAGTCAGTGGCGCCAGTATTGCAGACGATTCAACAATCCAAAGAAATTTAAATCAATCAGAAATGGAACACGTGATTGTTTCGGGTAGTCGTGTTTTTGAGAGTATTGATGAGGTTCCAGCTTCTATTACTATTATTAGTCAAAAACAGATAGAAGCGCATTTAAAAGTTAACCCTGAATTACAAAGTCTTTTAGCACAAATGGTTCCAGGCCTAGCACCAGACACCGGAAGCTCAAGCAATACAGGGCAAACTCTGCGTGGTCGTGCACCACTGATCATGATTGACGGTGTGCCACAATCAACGCCACTGCGTAACGGTTCATTAGGAATAAAAACCTTAGATCCGAGTTCAATAGGCCGAATAGAAGTCATTAAAGGAGCCACGTCTATTTATGGTAACGGCGCATCAGGCGGCATTATTAACTATATTACCAAGCAAGCGCAAAGTGATGGAAAAACCCAAGGTGAAATAAGCTTATCGAGCCGCTTTAGTGCGGTAAAACTTGAAGAAAGCGCAGGCGCAAGGTTATCTGCAGCATTGAATGGTCGTGCAGATAAATTTAGCTACTTAGTAACTGCAAGCTATGAAGAAAACGGCGTACAACGCGATGCCAAGGGCGATATTCTCGGTTTGCAATATGGTTTATCTGATGCCGTTACACAAAACTACTTTACTAAGCTAGGGTACGACTTTGATGATGAAAAGCAGCTCCAGTTTAGTTATAACTACTTCAGTTCACAACAAAAAACCGACTTGGGTGATGTTGTTGGCGATATGAACTTAGGTGAAAAAACTTACGCTATTCACGTGCCGTCAGAATTACAAAAACAAGGTAAACCACAAGGACCAGAAGGCAACGAAAATATAACCTTAAAATACACCGACTACGCACTGCTTGAAAACACACAAATGACGTTAGACCTCTATACGCAAGATATAGAAAATGTGTTTTTCTTCTCTCCAAACCTTGCCAATCCTGAGGAAAATTATCAAGGTGGTCAATCAGTTATAAGTTCAGAAAAAAAAGGCGCCAGAGCAACTTTTAATACCCAAGTAGACTTTAACTCAGTTGAAGCTTCATTTATTTACGGCATTGATGCGTTAAATGATATTACTTCACAGCCACTGGTTGATGGTCGTGTTTGGGTGCCAGAAATGGACATGAAAAGTATCGCAGGCTTTTTGCAAACAAAATGGGTTATTGCTAATGACTTAATTATAAAAGCCGGTGTACGCAAAGAAAATATCGACCTTAGCGTAGATGATTATCGCACGCTTAAATTATGTAAAACGGCCACGCAATGCTCTGTGCCAATTAGCGTAAAAGGCGACACGGTTGATTACAATGCTACGACCTATAACGTGGGCATTAAATACAATCTAGATGAAAAATTCAGCCCCTTTTTAAACTACTCACAGGGATCTGATATATCAGATATTGGCCGCCTACTTCGCTCTGCTACCGTAAACGATATTGGGCTTATTCAAACACAGGCTTCAATTATCGATAATTATGAAATTGGTTTTAATTCTCAATTTGATGCAGTTCGTTTAGAAGTCGCAGCATATCGAAGCACCTCTGAGCTTGGCACTACAAACAAATTTAATGAAGTAACCGGTGTTTATGAACCGGTTAGAGCACCTCAAGAAATTTGGGGTTATGAAGCCTTAGTAGACTACACCATAAGCCCATCCCTTAAATTGCTGGCAACTTATAGTTATGTAGAAGGTAAAAATACTGAAGCCGATATATATTTAGGCTCTAAGCAAATCAGCCCACCAAAAGCCACAGCCAATCTTAACTGGCAACCTACGGACACCCTGTCATTAACATTAAGTTACTTGTATGTGGGTGATAGAAAGCGCTTTGAGCCTAATGATAATGGTAAATATGTTGGCGATCAGGGACCTGTCGATAACTACACGGTTTTTAATTTAAGTGGTCAGTATCAGTTTGCAGACAACTGGAAAAGTTTTATCGGGATAGAAAACCTATTTAACCAAGACTACTTCCCTGCCCGTGCGCAATCTTACACCTATGGTGGATACAACATTAAAGGTTTAGGTACCACGGCCACAGTAGGTGTTACTTATCAATTTTAATCACTTACGCGTTCATACTTTTTCGGTATGAACGCACTTATACCCTCAACTAACTTGCTGATCTAAAATACAAATAACAACATGCCTATTTATCAACCAGCAATGCAAACTTAAACGAGAATCAAACTCAATATTAACCATATGATTTATAAGTAAATTACTTGCAATTCTGTGCCTATATACTAGACTAGCCACAATTAGAATTTTTAGGATAAGCGCTATGAAAGGTAATCAAAAAGTAATCGACGCCTTCAATACATTGTTAGCTAACGAATTAGCTGCTATTGACCAGTATTTTATTCATTCTCGTATGTACGACGATTGGGGCTTAAACAAACTTTATGAGCGTCTTAACCATGAAATGGAAGAAGAAAAAGACCACGCTGACTGGCTAATTAAGCGTATTCTTTTTTTAGAAGGCGTACCAAACATGACTAAACGTCGTGACCTGTTAATTGGTAACGATGTAAAAAGCATGATGCAAAACGACTTAACCTTAGAACTTGAAGTGGTTGAGTGTGTTAAAGAAGTTATTGCTATCTGTGAACAACAGCAAGATTATCAATCTCGTGAAATTCTAGAAAAGCTATTATTTGATACCGAAGAAGATCACGTTTACTGGTTAGAGCAACAACTGGGTCTAATTGACAAAATTGGCACTCAAAACTATCACCAAGCTCAAATGGGCGAATAAGGACTTACATTATGAAAGGCGATAAAGACGTTATTGCAGCGCTAAATAAAGTACTTGCTAATGAGCTTGTGGGTATTAACCAATACTTTTTACATGCACGTATGTTTAAAGATTTTGGTTTTAGCAAACTAGACAAAGCTGATTACAAAGTATCGATACAAAAAATGAAAAACGCCGATCGTTTAATTGAGCGTATTTTATTTTTAGAAGGCTTACCAAACCTTCAAGATTTAGGACGTTTACGTATTGGCGAGAACAGCGAAGAAATGATTGCCGCTAACATGAGCTTTGAACTTGATACTATCGATGAGCTGCGTGCAGCTATTAAACTGGCTGAAAGTAAAAAAGATTACATTAGCCGCGAAGCGCTCGATAACATTTTAAATGAGCAAGAAGAACAAATTGATTGGCTAGAAACACAACAACTGTTGATTAAAAACACTGGCCTTGAAAATTACTTACAGTCGCAACTGTAAAGTAAAACCATAAATACAAAAAA
>NZ_BADW01000119.1:0-3015 GCF_000241165.1 Pseudoalteromonas sp. BSi20439 | reverse complement strand
CTGTAATAACTATACAATAAATAAGTATAAGATCCAGATGCCCTGTATTATACAGAGCATCTGGATCTTAATTATAACTTTTATTAACTAAGAATAGTGTAAAGTAACGCAGCTAAAGTACCACCTATAGTCGGACCTAACACTGGAATCCATGAATAACTCCAATTACTATCTATCTTACCTTTGATCGGTAACAAAGCATGTACAATTCTAGGCCCTAAATCTCTAGCTGGATTTATTGCATATCCTGTTGTACCACCCAATGAAAGCCCAATTCCCCACACAACAAAAGCAACTGGAATTGCACCTATAGAGCCCAAACCAATTTTAGTCCCAGTACCATTGTCGATTTCAGCCGCCGAAAAATAAAATACACAAATCAATAAAACAAAAGTACCTACAATTTCACTAATTATATTTCTAAATGTATTTGGTATTGCTGGTGCTGTACAAAAGACTGCTCGTTTTAATTCTGCATCATCTGTAGCATCAAAGTGATCTTTATATATTACATAAACTAAAAAAGCTCCAATCATTGCACCAATAAATTGTGCAGCAATGTAAGCAGGGACTTCAGTCCAAGAAAATTTTTCAGCTACTGCTAAGCTAAGTGTTACAGCTGGGTTTAGATGTGCTCCACTATAAGGGCCAGCGACAACCACACCAATAAATACAGCAAGACCCCAAGCTGTAGTAACAGCCATCCACCCTCCTCCTTCACCTATTGTTTTTTTAAAATATTATTAGCAACTACACCGCCTCCAATTAAAATTAAGAGGGCCGTTCCTAATATTTCTGCTATAAATGGTGTCATTTTATATTCCTTGCTAAAAGCTAAAATTAAATCTACCTTAATGAACATGTCTTTCTATAAGCGAACACTATCTACACTATGAAACTATTTTTGTTTAAATGTTGTAATTCAAAGTGCTTGATATCCTTAAAAGCATCTATAATGGTCACTAATAAAACTATCCTATTGAGCTTAGAGTTTATGATTGCGAGTTTTAATAACTTTACTTACATCCATAAACTCTAATCAAACAAGTTTGGTATGAATTTATATTTAAAGGTAAATTAGTAACTTATCCTTCACTTTGTACTTTTTTAACTGATTTACACCAGCCATCATAAAGCTCATCACGTTTTGTTTTGGTCATGCCAGGTTCGAATCGTCTTTCACAATTCCAATTAGTTGCCAATGACTCAAGCGATGAGAATACACCAGCCCTAAGTCCTGCAAGATAAGCTACACCTAAAGCAGTCGTTTCACTAATAGTTGAACGGTCAACCTCTGCACCTAAAACGTCTGACAAAAACTGCATAAGCCATCCATTTATGACCATACCACCATCAACTCTAAGTACCTGAGGCCTAACGCCGTCTGATTCCATAGCCTTTTGAAGATCTTTAGTTTGAAAACAAACAGACTGTAATCCTGCTGTTACTATCTCTTTAATACCCGTATCTCTAGTTAATCCAAATATAGCCCCACGAGCATTTGGATCCCAATATGGTGCACCCAAACCAGTAAATGCAGGAACCATATATATTCCATGATCTAGGGAGGTATTGATAGCGAGTAATTCTGTTTCATCTGCTTTTTCAATTAACTGTAAGCCATCTCTAAGCCATTGAATTGCTGCGCCAGCTATAAAAATACTGCCCTCTAATGCATAGGTTGGTTTGCCATTCAAACGATAGGCGACAGTACTAAGAAGTCTATTTTTAGATTGAAGAACTTGATCACCTGTATTAACCATCATAAAGCACCCTGTTCCATAGGTACTTTTAGCCATACCTGCTTGAAAGCATGTTTGGCCAAACAGTGCTGACTGTTGATCACCTGCCATACCTAAAATAGGCACTTCGTAACCTAAATATTTTTCACTCGCCATACCAAAGTCATCTGATGAATCCATTACTTCTGGTAGCATATTTAATGGAACATCAAGTAATTCAAGTAGTTCGGTATCCCATTCTTGCGTATGAATATTAAATAGCATAGTTCTCGATGCATTAGTTGCATCTGTGCGATGTTCTTTTTCGCCTGTCAACTTCCATAACAAATAAGTATCGACCGTACCAAAAATTAAATCACCATTTTCTGCTTTTTCACGAGCGCCTGGACAACTTTCTAAAATCCAATTTATTTTAGTCGCAGAAAAATACGGATCGATTAATAACCCCGTTTTTTGCATAATTAGTTCTTCTTTTCCTGCAAGCCTTAAACTATCGCATAGTTCTGTTGTACGCCTATCTTGCCAGACTATCGCATTATAAATGGGTTCACCGGTTACTTTATCCCAAACGATTGTAGTTTCGCGTTGATTAGTAATACCAATAGCAATAACTTTATCATGCTCAGGATCTAGGTTCTTCATAACAGCATTAATGGTATGAAGAACAGACTCCCATATGTCCTCAGGCTTATGCTCAACATAACCATCTTTTGGAAAATGTTGTTCAAATTCTTGTTGTTCTATATATGCAACTTTGCCATTTAAATCGAATAAAACACTGCGAGAGCTAGTCGTACCTTGATCAATTGAAAGGATATAATTATTCATTATTTTTTACACTTTAACATTCGGTTATTTTCGTTTTTGTACTATTACATGAATTAAATGTAACATACAACAAATATCAAACTTTTATATACAATTATTTAATGAAATAATTTCTATAAAATTCTCATTTACTTCTTTTTCACTTATAATAGTTTTACTAATTAAAATTAAAATTATGCTAAATAAAAATGACCCAAGATCAGAGACACGAATCTATATTAAAACTATTAAAAGAAAGAGATTCCATTTCTATTGAAGAATTAGTTGAGCACTATAAAGTCACTCCACAGACGATAAGACGCGACCTTACCCATCTTGCAAAGTTAAACAAATTAAGGCGTCATCATGGAGGCGCTAGTGTAGTCTCAAGCATTCAAAATATGGCGTATCAAACTAGAAAAATCATGGATTTAGAAGCTAAACAAAAAATAGCGCAACATTTAGT
>NZ_BADW01000120.1:0-700 GCF_000241165.1 Pseudoalteromonas sp. BSi20439 | reverse complement strand
ATTAAGCGACAATTACGGTGGCCGGTCTAGCGACAATTATCTTGGCCGGTTGATCTGATAAGGTTCGGTACAGCAGAACGGAGGAGTTCACTGTGCCGGGAACACGAATCACTGATCAGCAGGTCACTATTTATATGAAACATAGAAAGCGTAATAGCCAAGTTATCGCGGCTGCGAAAGCAGGTATTTCTGAACGTTCAGCAAGGCGCATTGATAAACTGGATGAGCAGCCATTGTCTAATAAACGCCAATGGCGAACACGTATAGATCCACTTGAATCTATCTGGGACAGTATTGTTGTCCCTCTACTTCAAGGTGATGCTACGTTAACTCCAGTGGGAATTTTTGATCATCTTTGCGAGTTTCACACCGACAAATTTAACCCGAGCTCACGGCGTACATTAGAGCGTCGAATTCATAAATGGCGGGCACTGTATGGCTCAAGCAAAGAGG
Source organism: Pseudoalteromonas sp. BSi20439 (assembly GCF_000241165.1). NCBI lineage: Bacteria > Pseudomonadati > Pseudomonadota > Gammaproteobacteria > Alteromonadales > Pseudoalteromonadaceae > Pseudoalteromonas > Pseudoalteromonas sp. BSi20439. Next base: position 247 of record NZ_BADW01000120.1, on the reverse strand, counting down.
TCGTATTCCTGCAAACACACGAGTATGGCCTATTAGGTATATGTGATTTCACACATGTGAAGTCACCCGTTACCATTGCTAGTGAACCCCTTAAGCATATGTTGTTTCATTATCGTATGCCCGCCAGTGGCTGGGCTTACGCCCAAGTGATTTACGGCGGTGAAAGCTTTGCTGCTTTTTCTGATGGCGTGCAAAACGCATTTAAAGCAGCCGGCGGTGTGCCTAAAGAAGTGCGTACAGACAGTCT
>NZ_BADW01000121.1:0-13545 GCF_000241165.1 Pseudoalteromonas sp. BSi20439 | reverse complement strand
GCTAGTTATTCAGGGATGCAGTGCAGGTTAAAAGTGTAAATTAAATTTAAAGGATGTTTATGACTCGGCAGTCAGAGCTTGATAGTTTGATTACGCTTTGACACGTGTAAGCACAATAAATTAACCGCTTTTTACCACATATAGATAAGAGTTTAACTAGGGGCTGTTGACCTTTCAAGGTTAAATTTGCAGCAGTCTGTTTGGTAGTTAGGCAAGGCAGAGCCTATGTGGTGTGGTTCTTCCCCATAAATAGGCGATAACGCAGCATCAATGCCAAACAGGCGCTGCCCGAAGGGTTCTGCCTAGGGGCGATTTACTCTTTGTTGCTCGGTTTTTACTTAGCCCACTAGGTTACAAACCTCGCGCCGCGATTAAACCGCCCCTAGTTTGAGCAAATTTTAATCCGCAAAGGTCAACAGACCCTAAGCTATTAAAAGCAGATCACGATTTAACTAGCTAGTTCAAAAAGCAGATCAGGTTTTAACTAACCAGGTTGAAAACAGCCATTATCTTCATTATTAAGGGTAGATTTGCCTTTCTAACCCTTAATTTGACTATATAAACGCTTAATTTAAAGATTTTTAACTGGGGTTTATAAAGTAATAAACCGATTTTTTACTAACTGTTGCAGCTTATAAAACATTTTTTTACTAACTGAGGGCTTATAAACAGTGACTCAAACCGATTTTTTACTAACTCAAAGGAGCTGAGTTAGTATAAACCGAATTTTTACCAACTCAGCTTGAAACTAAGTCCGATATTTAGTTTAAGTATGTAAGGGATTACTCACATTATTGCTGTAAAGGGGGTTTACACTTGTGAGCGTCGAGCGTCGAGAAACGAGAAACGAGAAACGAGCTTACAATAGCTCGTCACTCATAACTCGACGTTTTATTTCGAATGCTTATCAAACCACCATTGAATATATGCCACTTTGGTCATTAAATTTGATGGACGGGCAGTAATACCATGTGAAGCGTTTGGAATGCGCACCATCGCGGTATCAACACCCTGCAATTTTAAGGCTTGATAAAACTGCTCAGTTTCTGAAATTGGCGTACGGTAGTCTGCTTCACCAGTCAGTAGCATGGTAGGGGTTTTAACATTGCCAACATAACTGATTGGTGAGCGCTTCATATAATGCTCAATATGGTCCCAAGGTTTACCTGGAAACCAATAATCGGCAAAAAATGGATAGAAGTCGGCAGTTAGTACAAAGCTGATCCAATTAATCACCGGTTTGGCAACCACGGCTGCAGCAAAGCGATCCGTATGGCCTACAATCCAGGCGGTTAATACACCGCCGCCAGAGCCACCTGTTACAAATAACTTAGATTCATCAATAAACCCTTTTGCAATAAGCGCATCAACCCCAGTCATTAAATCATCGTAATCATTGCTTGGGTAATTATGATGAATGGTTTGCGCAAACTCTTTACCGTACGAGTCACTGCCTCGCGGATTCATGTATAAAACAACATTTCCTTTGGCAGCAAATAATTGAACTTCAGCACTAAAATGAGGGCCATAGTTAGCAACAGGACCACCGTGGATTTCAAGCACCAGTGGGTATTTTTTTGATTTATCAAAACCCGGCGGGTAAGCAACCCAGCCTTGTATTGGTAATTCGTCGTGGCTTGATTTTAACCATAGCTCTTCAACCTTGGCGAGCTGTTTAGTTTGTAGTGCATCTGAGTTTAAATCGGTTAAACGCTGTACTTTGCCACGTTTTATTGTAGCTACATCAGCAGGGCGCTGGGTATCAGCCAAGGTAAATGCAATGTCACCATTTTCACTAATATCAAAATCACCACCAGAGTAAGGACGCCCAAACGCCACGCTCCCTATTAGTTCGGTAATCACCTTACGTTTACCACTTCGAGGTTGATAAGCGAGTGCGGTTTGGCCTTCATCGGCATAGCTAAAATAGAGGCCTTTTGAATTTGCGCTCCACTTTATTTGGCCAACGCTGCGATCGAAATCGCTAGTCAGACTTTGGGTATCACCGGTTTTTAAATCACGAATATAAAGCTGAGTATTTTCATAGTTAGTGCGCTTGTCATCGTAGCCAGTATAAGCAAGGTACTGACCGTTAGGTGAGACCTGAGGTTGTTGATCTGGTCCATTACGGTCGGTCAGTGCGATGATCTCTAACGTGTTTAAATTAAGCTGGTACACTTCACTATTGGTTGGCTTGAGTGCATGTTCAGCGTGTCTATTGGCTGAGAAATAAAGTAATTCGCCGTTTTTACTAAAGCTTACACCGCCATTATAATCAAAGTTATCGTTAGTGAGTTGTTGTGCATTGCCGCCATTCGCATTAAGAGTAAATAGCTGATTAAATCCTTTTTGACTATAGCCTCTGCCATCTGCACGGTAGTAAACATCGTCAATAAATTTAGCAGGGTCTGCCCAGCTAGCGCCTTTAGGTTTACCTGGTAAACTGACAGGTGGTGAGCTTATTTCAGGAACAAACATACTAAACACCAGTTGTTTAGAATTAGGTGACCAGGTGATTGAGCGAGGTGCATTAGTAAGATTACTAATTTTTGCCACAGCACCCGTTTTAAGCCACTTCATGTATATTTGATTACTGCCATCTCTGTTAGAGATAAACGCAAGGCGCTGTCCATCGGGTGACAACACAGGCGAGTAGTCCATAAATACACCTGATGTTAAGGGCTGTAGTTGTCCTGTGCTGTAATCGACAGACCAAATATTACCGACTTTGCGATCGGTTTTAATATCCATGCGGTTGCGGACAAAATACACTGTTTTACCGTCGTCAGTAATATCTATTTGGTTGGCATATTCTAAGTTGAATATATCTTGAAGTTGCAATGTATCGGTATTGGCAACGGCCAAGTGGCTGCTACCTAGTATAAGGCTCATAGCTAAAAGCGTTTTCATTGTTTATCCCTGTTTTAAATCACTAATCTATTTATAGGGTAGTGGAGGGATAATTTATAGTCAGATGCGACGAAGCTCGCATTTAAAACTACCAATGAATGCAGGTGGTAAAAGAAAGCAAAAGCTGTAAAGGGGGTTTACAGCTTAATCTGTGTACGGCTTTAGTTATTGGTTGAACAAAGCGCTTTTATCTCTTCAATAATTGCAATGCCTTGGGGATTATCGCCATGCACACAAATGCTGTCAGCAACCAGTTTCAACGATTTTCCAGATTGAGTAGTCACACTGTTACTGGCTAAAAGCTGCTTAACCTGAGCTAATAATGCGTCTTTGTTATGCACACTGCCGGCGATATTTCGTGATACTAATTGCCCTTGGTCAGTGTACTGCCTGTCTGCGAACGCTTCTAATACGAGTGTTAGTCCAAGGTGGCGAGCCATGGTTTGATGTAGCTTGGCATCGGCTGTGGCGAGTATCATTAACTTTAAGTTTGCAGGGTAACTGGCAACTGCACCCATAACAGTGGTGAGTAGTTGCTGGTTTGTCATCATGTCGTTATATAGCGCACCATGGGGTTTTACATAGCTAAGGGTTAGCCCTTGTACTTTTGCCATGCCATCAAGGGCGGCTATTTGATAGTGCAAACATTGAGTGAGCTCAGCCACGCTCATGCTCATTGAACGCCTACCAAATCCTTGTTTATCGGGGTAGCTTGGGTGAGCGCCAATCATAACATTATGTTGTTTAGCTAGCTTTAGGGTATGCGCCATTACACTCGAATCACCTGCATGAAAGCCACAAGCAATATTTGCCATATCAATATGGGGCATAACATCGTTATCAAGGCCCATTTGCCATGCGCCAAAGCTCTCGCCTAAATCACAATTAAGTTTCATATTAATGGCTCTTCGATTGTTTAATTGTTACCGGTAATTGGCCTTTGGCTGGAGCTTGGCCTAATAATACTTTCGCCAATGCAGTAAAAGCAGGCCCTGATACCAGCTCGTTTTTATCCACATCAATATTATAAGCGTAGGAAGCAAGCACTGCATCAGCATAGTGACCAAATTGTGCAATGTCATACGGTGCTCGCAAACTAATAAATACCGTTGGAGTGTGTTTTTGTTTAGCCATTTTTAGTAATGACTCAAGCGCTTTAGGTTGCTCTGCGTTATTTAAGGCAAAGTTTGGGTTATCGGCTAAGTCATCCATACCGCCAATTTCCACTGCACTTTGATTCGGCGTTGCATTGCCAGCAATAACAATACTTGCTTGGTTTATGTTGCGCTGCGCTTCACTTGGATCAAAGCCCTGTAAGCTGCTGCAACTAAAACTGAGTGGTTGTGAATTTAACGCACTAATTGCTTGTTGCATTGCCATACACTTGCGGGTGTCGGGCATAATAATATGAATATGCTGATCCGCGCTAAGTTTAAGCGGTAAAGTGTTATTGTTGTTTTTTATTTGGGTAATTGCCGCTAACGCCAGTGATGCTTCTAATTCACGATGTGCTTTATTACCAATAACCTGTTTGGCATTGGCTAATGCATTAATGGGGTTAGGCAAAGCGTGTAATTTAAATTGATGTTTAAGCGAGGTAATACGCTGCGTCGAATGGGCAATTTCGTCTGCGTTTAGTTGTTTTGTTTTAACTGCACTGACTAAAGAGTCAATGAGCGCATCAAGTTTATTTATATCCTCAGGCGTTCTAATTTCTATTGGCATCAGCGCAATATCAACCCCTGCTGCAAAGGTGTTTATAATCGCTTGAGTTGGGCTGAAAAAATGGCTAATACCTGCCATATCCAGTGCATCAGTTACCACTACACCTTGATAGTTCAGCTCATCGCGAAGGATATCGGTCATGATTTTACGCGACATGGTCGCGGGTTTAATCATTTGTTTCCCTTCTACATTAGTTAATGTGCTGCTATCAAGCTCAGGGTATTGAATATGTGCGGTCATTATCATCCCAGGACTATGCTGCTCAATAATCTGTTTAAACGGTGCTAAATCTTGAGCGTAAATAACTTCTTTTGAATGCATTACTTTAGGTAAGCCTGTATGGCTATCTACATTGGTATCGCCATGTCCTGGAAAGTGTTTTATAGCGCTAATAATACCGTTTTTTTCAAACTCAATTACTTGTGCCGCGCCCAGTGCCGCAACTTCATCGGGGTTTTCACTAAAAGAGCGTACATTAATGACCGGATTGTCAGGGTTCATGTTCACATCAACCGTAGGCGCATAATTTACATTAATGCCAAGCGCTGAGAGTTCAGAGGCCAGTACCTGTGCTGTTTGGGAAGCAAAATAAGTACCATGCTCAGGATAAGTTGCGCCAATTGACATATTACCGGTGAATGAGGTGGCCACATCGCGAGGTAAGCGAGCAACGCGTCCGCCCTCCTGGTCAATAGAAATAAACAGCGGTAAGCCTGATTTTGATGCAGATGCAGCTTGTTGTAGTTGCTGATTAAGGCTAATAATTTGTTCGATGCTTTGGGTATTTTCAGAAAACAAAATTACCCCGCCAATATCATAACGACTAATTGCTTTTGCAAGAGTGTCGGGCAATTTGGTTAATGGCGTTCTGCAGCGTTTACTACTGCCTTGGTGACAAAAATAGCGCAAATCGAGCATGAGCTTTTGCCCAAGTTGCTGTTTAAGTGACAGCGCAGAATCGGCAAAAGAAGATTTTATTGGCATGAAACATCCGATTAAAAAAAGAGAAGACGATAACAAGTACTTATTTAGCAACACACACCCCAAGGCTAAATAAAAATAAAGTGCACGCAGCTTAACTATTATTGAGCTTAACTGCAAAACCCAGCAAATATAAACCGTATGATTTAATTATCCTAAAAATAACAAAAATTAGGTCACTTAGTTCTATTTATGTATTATATTAATGGTGTATGCAGTGCATAGCAGTCGTTTTTATTTGCTTAGGATGATATTAAGTTGCGTTTTCGATTACCATTTACTTTTAACCTTAGGCAATTAATTCTTTTGTTAGCTATACCCGCTGCAGCTGCTATTTTGTTTAGTGGTTTATATATTAGTTATCAAGTGCAAAAAGAACGGGTAATAGAAGATACCCTACAAAGTAATCATGTATTTGCCAGTAAGTTAGCCTCAGCAACTGAGCATTTTTTAGCAGCGGCAATGCAGCAGCTAGAGTTTTCAGCTAAAATTATTGCTGAAGATATTACAAACACTGAGTTACTCCAAGCTGAAACCGACCGACTTTTAAATCAGACACATAGCTTTAATTCAGTTGCCATAAACATGCAAGGTGTGGTTAAAGCAGCCTCACCTGTGTCTTTAAATATTATTAATAAAACCGTTAATTCACCCCATTCTAAGCAAGCATTTAAGCTAAAACGTCCGCAGGTCAGTCTGCCTTATATTTCGCTTGCTAATAATTTAATTGTAGTGCTTTCTTACCCCTTGTTTGATCAAGCGGGGAATTATTACGGTTATATAGGCGGTAGCTTTTATTTAGAGCAGCAAAGTATTTTAAATGCTTTGTTGAAACAGCATAGTTACGATGGCGGAGCGTACTTTTACGTGGTCGCTGACAACAAAACCTTACTTTATCATCCTGAGGCTCAGCGCATTGGTGAGCAAGTATTTAATAACCCAGTAATAGAGCGAGTGTTGCAAGGTGAAGATGGATACACTCGGGTTATAAATAGTCAGGGAGTGACCATGCTGGCCGGATTTTCCCACGTAGAGCTTGCTAATTGGGGGATTGTTGCACAGCGAAGTGAAGCAGCAACACTTGCTAAGTTAGACACTTTTCAAGGGCTGGTGCTTAAACGAATGTTACCCATAGTACTCATTACTTTTTTATTAATAGCTATGTTAGCTCACTATATTGCTAAGCCGTTAAGGTTATTAGCCGATAGCGCCAATTTATCAACCGATAAGAAAAATGTGGATCATCTTAAAGGTATTAAATCTTGGTACTTCGAAAGTAACCAGCTTAAACACGCGATGTTAGAAGGCGTTCATGTTTTGCAATCGCAAATGGGGCAATTACGTCAAGATGCACTTACCGATCCGCTAACTGGCGCGCATAACCGACGTGGCTTAAACATATTGCTTGAAAACCTAATGGATAAACATATACCGTTTGCTGTGCTTGAAATTGATATCGACTTTTTTAAACGGGTTAATGATACGTTTGGCCATGATACGGGTGATGAAGTATTAAAAACCCTTACTCACATTATACAATCGCTATCGCGCAAGCACGATATTGTGGCACGCACCGGTGGGGAAGAGTTTTTACTAGTATTACCTAACGAAAATAGTGATAGTGCGTTTGTTATTGCTGAGCGTTTACGCAACCAAGTAGCCAGCACATTAATGGCAAAAGTAGGCTATATAAATGTATCTATTGGTATCGCCACTTGGCCACAACATAGTGATGATATTGACCAAGTATATAAATGTGCTGACAAAGCGCTCTATCATGCCAAAGAAACAGGCCGTAATAAGTGTGTGATAGCCAGCTAAAAATTAAATTTATTTTTAAAATTAACTTACCTTAAGTTTTATTTAAGTTTCACTGATTAAATTTTATCTATAGATTTAATACAGGCGATGCTTTTATGCAACTAGCTCAACATCATTCCCCCGCTGTGCGGTTTCAACAGCTTTTTCATTTTTTTACTGCTACGCAAAATGATGAGCACCGCCAGCGCCTTGAAAACACCGTTAAACAAGGGTTTTTAACGGCGTACAATGCTCATCTTACTTCATTTATGCCGTTACTATGCCAGTACCAAACTGTGCAAGGTCAGTGCACTTTAGGTTTAAGAAGTGCAACCTCTGCTTTATTTATTGAGCAATATTTAGCTGCGGCCATCGAGCAATTTTTACCACCAGGCACACCGCGAAATACGGTATTTGAGCTAGGTAATTTATGCTCAACACATCGAAAAGCTACGTTGTCTCATTTTATTATTGTAAATGAAGCTTTGTGCGGCTTTGGCGCGAGCCACTTAGTGTTTTGTGCTACCAATAAAGTACGCGCCTTATTACGTTTACTAGGTGTAAGCTGCAACGAAATTGCACTGGCTAATGGCAGTGTAGTTGAGCAGCCAAAAAGCTGGGGTAGTTATTATGAGAACCAGCCAACGGTGTGCATTGTTGATTTAGCGCATGCACATCAGCAAGTGCTAAACACACCCATGCTGTTAAATATTAAACAACAAAACACACAACAAATTAATGCATTGATGACTGTGTTGGAGCGCTTATGAGCCTATTAAATAATATTAATAAGGTAGCGAACGAGCCTGTGGTTGTTAGCTACTTAGCCAATAAAGTGATGCCTATTAGCGTTTTGGAGTTACAACAAGAAACCAATAAGCTGACAGCTATTTTTACCGCTTTAGACTCTGGTGCAATGGCCTTTCAGCTTGATAATACACCCGCTTGGCTGGTTGTGGATGCCGCAACCAGCGCTGCCAACAAGGTTGCGGTGCCTATTGCCCATTTTTTTAGTCAGCAGCAAACACAGTATGTGTTAGCTCAATGCGGTGCGCAGTTTTTTATTAGTGATATGCCTCGTCATTCGCTAGGTAAGCATTCGCTGTCAGTAACATTATTTGAGCATTATACCCTTTATATTTATCAGCTCGATGCGATTGAGCCTGTGGACTATTTTACTGGTACGCAAAAAATTACCTTTACTTCAGGCTCTACTGGCGAGCCAAAAGGGGTGTGCTTATCAACACAAAGCCAGATGCAGGTAGCTAAGTCGTTATGTGAGCAAATAAACATTAGCAATCCTGTGCATTTATGCTTACTTCCGCTGCCAGTACTACTGGAAAATATAGCCGGTGTGTATGCGCCTTTGTTAAGTGGCGGTTGTGTACATTTAATGCCATTAAACGAATTAGGTTTTGTTGGCTCAGGGTTAAAAAACCCTAACAAACTCATTAGCGCAATCGATAGTGTAAAACCTAACACCCTTATTTTAGTGCCTGAGTTACTAACGTGTTTAATTGCCTTTGCAAAACAAGGCTGGCAGCCACCAAAGTCACTTAAGTTTATTGCTGTTGGCGGGGCGCGGGTTAGTGAGTCTTTAATTTTAACTGCACGAGAATATAACCTACCGGTTTATCAAGGGTATGGTTTGTCCGAGGCTGCTTCAGTAGTGAGTTTAAACACCCCCAATGATGACGATGTAAATAGTGCTGGTGAAGTACTAGGGCACGTTGAAACGAAAGTGGAAAATGATGAGTTATTTATTAAAGGAGCGTTATTTTTAGGGTATTTAAAGCAAGCGCCTCATAACCCAAATACCTGGTACGCCACTGGCGACTTAGTAACTAAGCGCAATAATAAGCTGTACATCAAAGGGCGAGTAAAAAACCTGATCATCACCAGTATGGGGCGCAATGTTAGCGCCGAATGGCCTGAATCATTAATTTTAAGCCAAAGTGCGATACAGCAAGCGGTGGTGTTTGGTGAAAGCCAGCCATTTTTAAGCGCGCTTATCTATGCGGCTCCCAAGTTTAGTGATGCGCAATTAACAGCACATTTAAAAACAGTAAACCAGCAACTTCCTGACTACGCACAGATTAAAAAGTGGCACCGTTTAGCCCAACCTTTAAACGAGCAGCAAGGATTATTAACCGCTAATAATCGCCCTAAACGAGCGGCAATTAGTCAGCACTATAGCCCTATTTTTGAACAGTTCTACCGACTTGGAGAAGTGATCCATGAGTGATTTTTTTAATACATTAAAAGCACAAACTCAAAACGAGCGTGAGTACTTATTAGCTGCGCCAATTATACAGCGTGTATTTAACGGACAAGCAACGCTTGAAGAGTATGCCTCGTTTTTAGCGCAGGCTTATCATCATGTAAAACACACCGTTCCTTTAATGATGTCACTTGGCGCGCGTTTAACTGACGAGCAGGAATGGTTACGCGAAGCGGTAGCTGAATATATTGAAGAAGAAATTGGTCATCAAGAGTGGGTGCTAAACGACATTGCAGCCTGTGGGTTTGATAAAGAAAGTGTGCGCTATAGTCAGCCACAATTCGCCACTGAAATGATGGTGTCGTATGCCTACGATAGTATTGCACGTAAAAATCCGCTTAGCTTTTTTGGCATGGTTCACGTATTAGAGGGGACCTCAATTGCGCTTGCTGATGGAGCCGCATCAAACATAGCGAATGCAATAGGGCTTCCTAAAAAAGCGTTTAGCTATTTAACCTCTCACGGCGCGCTTGATATAGAGCATGTTAAGTTTTTTGAAAACTTAATGAATCAAATTACTGACGAGGCGGATCAGCAGGCTATTTTACATGGCGCAAAATGTTTTTATCGTTTGTACGGCGATATTTTTCGCGCTTTAGATGATGAGCCGTTTTTTAAAGCATCAGCACAAGAGCAACACGCATGAATACCGGCTTATGTGTATTAACTGGTGCGACAGGTGGAATTGGTCAAGCCATTGCCAAAACACTACACGGCCAAGGTTGGCAGTTACTTTTGGTAGGGCGAAATAGTGATGCCCTCAATACGCTAAGTAGCCAATGTCCCGGTAGTATGGTTTTTGTGGGGGATTTAAAGGTTGCCGAAAACATGTTGGCACTCGCCATTAAAGCCAAAAAATTAGGGGGCGCTAAGTTACTCATAAACAATGCAGGCATTAATGTAATGCAAAGCTTAAGTGCATCGAGTAGTGAACAAATCGACAAGATACTGAACACTAACTTGGCTATTCCTATGAAGTTATGTCAGCTGTTTTTAGCGCAGTTGCACGCATCGAAGGGGCGTATTATTAATGTCGGCTCGTCGTTTGGCAGCATAGGTTATCCGTATCAAACTTTATATTGCGCGAGCAAATTTGGTTTGCGTGGTTTTAGCGAAGCGCTATCACGAGAGCTTTCAGATACACCCGTTAAAGTAAGCTATTTAGCACCAAGAGCTACCGATACAGATATTAATGATGCACAAACACGGGCAATGAATAAAGCGCTAGGTAACAAAATGGACTCTCCACAGTTAGTGGCAGATGAGTTGGTTGCGCTATTGCACAGTGCGAATCCGCGACGTTTTATTGGTTTTCCTGAGAAATTATTTGCCCGTATTAATGGCGTATTTCCGCGTGTTGTTGATAGCGCTATTGCAAAGCAACTACCTAAAATAAAGCAGTTTTTAGGTTAATAGAGGATCTTATGATGAAAAAATTTAATTTAGTGAGCTATTTTATAGCAGCGTGCGTGAGTTCATCACCGGTGCTGGCCGATGAGCAAAGTGATTTACTGGCAATCCAACAGCAATGGGCGGTGGCTAATTATGAACTTAAAGACGATGCCCAAATTAAAGCGTTTACAGCGTTAAGTGAGCAAAGTAGTGAGTTTACGAAACACTATCCGGATTCGGCAAATAGCTATACGTGGAATGGCATTGTGCTGGCCAGTTTTGCTGGTGCAAAAGGTGGTTTAGGGGCGCTCGGTTATGCTAAAGATGCAAAGGCGTCATTAGAACAAGCCCTTAAAATAGACGATAGTGCTTTAGGGGGCTCAGCGTATGCAAGCCTTGCAACCTTATACAGTAAGGTGCCCGGTTGGCCTATTGGCTTTGGTGATGATGACACCGCAGATAAATTATTTAAGCAAGCACTCGCTTTTAACCAAAAAGGCATTGATACTAATTACTTATATGGTGAATTTTTATATGATGAACGCCAATACAAACAAGCTAAAGCCCATTTGTTAGTTGCACAAGCGGCGGGCATTCGTGATACTCGCCCCAAAGCGGACAAATATCGCCAGCGAGCAATTAGCCAATTATTAGCTAAAGTTGATAAAAAACTAAAGAGATAACACACGCCACAATGCATTTATTATTAGTCGAAGACGATCACCTTGTAGCCCAAGGGCTTTGTCGCTCATTGCGCCAAGAAGGTTATAGTGTAGAGCATAGCGCAACGGTTAAGCATGCATTGCAAAGCTTAGGCAGTGGCGAAATAGAAATGGTGATACTTGACCTTGGCTTACCTGATGGTGATGGCTCGCAAGTTTTAAAGCAGATAAAGTCGCAAAAAAAAATCATTCCGGTGGTGATACTTACTGCACGAAGTAGCATAGATGACAAGGTGCAAGGGCTTGACATGGGCGCTGATGATTATTTAGCTAAGCCATTTGAACCAGCCGAGTTATTTGCTCGCTTGCGTGTGGCGAGCCGGCGAGTAAATCAAACTCAGTCAAGTTTATTACACTGTGGTGAAGTGACCATGGATACGTCAGCGCATAGTGTCACACTCAGCGATGAGCTGCTTTCTCTGCCACGAAAAGAATACATGCTGCTAAAGGCACTATTGGAAAACCAAGGTCGCGTGCAATCTAAACAGCAGTTAGAAAATAAACTCTATCAATGGGGTGAAGAGGTTGGCTCTAACACCATTGAAGTACATATTCATCACTTAAGAAAAAAATTCCCTAGCGATTTTATTAAAACTCTCCGCGGTATTGGCTACGTAGTAGGAAAAAATGTCAATTCGTAAACGGCTGACGCTTATTTTACTGTCAATGATGGTATTAACCTGCTTTTTAGCCTTAGTTAAAGGCTATCAAAAAAGCATGAGCCATGGTGAGCAGTTACTCGATAGCGAGCTAAAAGTAGTGGCAGGCGTTTTGATGCAACAGCCTTTATCGAGTAATGCTATGGCGCCTAAAACCCATGAAAGCTCGCAGTTGTTGTACCAAATTTGGCAAGCAGGTGAACTACTGAGCGGCTCTGATGAGCTGAATCTTGATTTGAGCCACTATCAAGCAGGTTTTCAAACGCTAAATATTGCAGGTCAGCGCATGCGAGTGTTTGTGTTTAAAACCTCTTTGCGCACGGTGATCGTTGTCGAGCCAATAGCTAAACGATTTGAACTCGCTGAAGCAGTTATTTTGTCGGCCATGCTACCTATGCTCTGGGCGGTTCCTTTACTTGCTTTGTTTATCAGCTTTTTTGTGAAGTACGCATTAGCCCCATTAACACGCTTATCAAGGCAACTAGCACAGCGCCAAGCAAATGACTTTACTGCTATTAATTGGCAGGTAACCGATGAAGAAATAAAACCGGTGATCAGCCGTTTGAACGACTTATTTAAACGCGTAGAAACCGCCTATTTACGAGAACGCTTTTTTGCCTCTGATGCGGCACATGAGTTACGCACTCCTTTGAGTAGCTTAAAAATAAATGTGCATAATCTTGCGGCGCAGCAAGGTGATAACCAAGAGTTACAAGCCATGACTCAAGGTATTAATCGACTCACCAATATCGTAGAGCAAATGTTGATCCTCGGACGCACTCAGCCAGAGCAGTGGCAAAAGCAATTTAAAGAACAGTCATTATTGGGCATTAGCCAAGCCGTGGTTAGCCAGTTATATGATAAATTGGCGGCTAAAAATCATTCCATCAGCCTTGATGGGGATGACTTTATTATTAATGGTGATGAATTTACCTTAGTGACGTTGATTTCAAATTTACTCAGTAACGCCATTAAGTACACGCCAGCAAATGGACAAATAAAAATAACCCTAAATCAAACGCACAGGCAGCGTATTTGGCAAATAGAAGACAGTGGCCCAGGTATGACGGATGAG
>NZ_BADW01000122.1:0-2616 GCF_000241165.1 Pseudoalteromonas sp. BSi20439 | reverse complement strand
GTGCGTATTCTCATGACTTTGATCACCGATTCTCATCAGCTTTGATCGCTTGATTTATCATTTTGTAGAGCCATTTTTAAATTAACTTAACTGATCATCATCAGTCAATTCATTTAACTGTTTTCGTATCGATTCTCCTTTTAAATTCAACTTAATTGCACCATGAATCAGCCTATCTAAAATAGCATCAGCGTGCGTTGATTCGCCGATCATTTGGTGCCAATTTTCCTGTGGTAACTGACTAATGATGATGTGTGATTTATAACCATATCTAGCATCGACTAATTCAAGTAAGTCGCTTCGTTGCTGAGCACTGAGTGGCTCTAGCCCCCAATCGTCTAAAATAAGTAAGTCGTATTTAATGAGTTTACCCAATAATTTTCGATAACTGCCATCGGCCTGTGCTAGAAATAGACTTTCAAGTAATTCTTTTAATCGAATATAGAAGACACTTTTTCCTTGTAAACAGTGCTCGTGACCCAAGGCACACGCGAGGTAGGTTTTGCCACAGCCTGTGGCGCCTGTAATTAATATATTCTGATGTAAACCCAGCCAGGTGCTTTGGCTGAGGCTGCGTATTTGTGCTTTATCTAGATTGCGCTTCGGCGAGTAAATGAGTTGATTTAACTGACCCGGTACGCGGAATTTTGCTTGTCGCACCAGTCGCTCTATTTTTCTTTGGTCACGCGTATCAATTTCATGTGTTAGCAATAAACTGACGCGCTCTATAAAGCTTTGTTCTTGATATAGGTTTGGCTGTTCAAGCTGCTGCTTGAGTGCTTGCTTTATACCCGATAACTTGAGCAATTGAAGTTGCTGATTAATTGTTTCTATCATGTTTACATTCCTTAATGGTAGTAATCTGTGCCACGTATGTTGCTGTGTGTAATTGGCTTTTCTGGCTCTGTTTGGAGTGTGGGTAATGGTTGTTGGTCTAACCCTTTTTGCAGCATTTGCTTAATAGATCTGTGTGTGGTCGTATTCATGCAAATTGCTCGGTAACATGCTCGCTCGAGGCGTTCTTTTGAATACGTTTTAGCTAAACTTAATACCCCTAAACAGGTGCGATAAGCTTGCTCTGGATGACGTTTGCTATTAAGCAATAATTCAACGACTTGATGAGTATAATCACCGATACTCAATGCCCATGAGCGTAAATTTATCGGTGACTGCTCATGCTGTTTTTGATGCGCCTTTGGCATATGATGTGTCTGTGTCGTATGTCCGCCTAAACGGTTTGAGCGAGGATGCTGTGCTATTAAAGTGCCGTCATAATAAAGCTGCACGAGTTGATTGGATATGTGTGCGCGTAATTGTTTTTTAACCCACAGATAAGGCACGCTGTAGTAATGTTTTTCTATTTCAACATGGTAATCAATATGCACACGTACTGTTTTGATTTGTGTATATTGATAGGGCTTTTCAGGCAATGGCTTTAATGCGTTTTTATCCACCATATCAAATAGCTGTTTGCGTGATTGTTGATATTGCTTCATCACCTTATTGTTCATCATATCCAGTAGCTTTGCTATTTCATGATTGAGTTGCGCTAAGCTGTGGAAGGTTTGGTTACGTAAGCGTGCCATGATCCAACGCTCAACAATTTGTACGCCGACTTCAGCCTTCGATTTATCTTTGGGTTTATAAGGTCTAGCCGGAATGACAGCAACGTTAAAGTACTCGGCTAACTGGTGGTACGTCGGATTTAAATCAGGCTCGTAGCGACAGGTTTTACTGACAGCACTTCTGAGATTATCGGGAATAACAACGTCAGGAACGCCGCCTAAAAATTCAAAGCAACGCGCATGACTCATTACCCAATCTTCAAGTTGCTGACTATACGTTGCTTCAGCATAGGTATAATTTGATGCACCTAGTACAGCAACGAATATCTGAGCAGTGCGCTTTTCTTGTGTCGTCGGACAAGTAATGGTAATTGTGGGGCCACAATAATCCACAAACAGCTTTTCACCCCCTTTATGCTGCTGACGCATTGAGAGTCGCTGGGTACCTAACCATTGTTTATAAGCTCGGCAGAAGTGACTGTAGCTGTAATAAGGCTCACCCACTTTTTCAAGTAACTCATCAAATACGAGCTGTAATGTTAGGTGTTTATGTTGTTTTAAGTCTTTATTGATATTTAACCAGTCAGGCGTTGGGTGTCTTTTTTTACGCGTTGAGAAGCGCTTGAGTTTGGTGTTGAAAAATGTATTTTGCTGTTTATCCTCTGGTATTGGCCATTGATTTAAGCCTAACTCATTGGCCTTTTTAAGGTAATTAGCCACAGTACCAGGTGAAATATTTAAACTTCTGGCAATCTCTCGATGGGATAATTGTGCTGAGTACTTCAGCCGTAAAATGGAATGTAATTTACTCATAGATATAGGTCTTGTTGTCATTGTTGTTATCCTCATCAAACGATTCAGATAACGGTTTAACACACCTACAAAAATGATAAAACGTGAACTCGGTTACGAGTGGTATTAAGCTTTGATCGGCAAAATCATTAAGAGCATAAATGTGATCATTTACAAGTGATTTTAGTGATCAAAGCTTAATGAGAATAAGCGATCAAAGTTAATGCAATTGGGTGATCAAAGCTGGAGAGAATATGCA
>NZ_BADW01000123.1:0-51263 GCF_000241165.1 Pseudoalteromonas sp. BSi20439 | reverse complement strand
GTTGAACCGGCTAAAACTCGTGTTGCAATTACCCCTTGCGGATGGTTTAAAGCGCATAAAAAAAGCGAAAGGAATTCACCTTTCGCTTATCAATGTTTACTTTTATTTTTTAAGCAAGCTTATCTGAAGCAACTTTATAAGTCGGATCTTCAATTACGTTCACTTCAACTAAGTCACGTGCTTTATGAAGTAGTTCTGTACAGTCTTTACTTAAGTGACGCAAGTGCAGCTTTTTACCCGCTTTATTGTATTTGTCAGCTAAGCTGTCGATGGCCTCAATCGCACTATGATCCGCAACGCGACTGTATTTAAACTCAACAATCACATCTTTAGGGTCATTCTTAACATCAAATAAATCTGCAAAGTTTTTAACCGAACCAAAAAATAAAGGCCCATGTAGCTCGTACACTTTTGAACCTTCTTTATCAATATAGTTAGTTGTGTAAATATGTTTTGCATGCTGCCATGCAAACACTAACGCAGAGACAATAACACCTACACACACCGCAATCGCAAGGTCGGTAATAACCGTTACACCCGAAACTAATACAATTACAAAAGCATCAGATAAAGGGACGCGTTTCATCATTTTGAAACTCGCCCATTCAAACGTACCCAGCACCACCATAAACATAACCCCAACTAATGCCGCCAGTGGAATCATTTCGATTAAGCTTGAAGCGAAGATAATAAATGCAAGTAACATCAATGCTGCACTAATACCTGATAAACGCGAACGCCCACCTGAATTAATGTTGATCATAGATTGGCCAATCATGGCACATCCACCCATTGCACCAAAGAAACCACATGTGACGTTGGCCGCACCTTGGCCAATACATTCTTTATTAGAATGGCCACGGGTTTCTGTAATTTCGTCAATCAAGCTTAGCGTTAACAGCGATTCAATTAAGCCAATTGCTGCAAGAATAAGCGCATATGGAAAGATAATTTGTAGTGTTTCTAGGTTAAAAGGGACCATAGGAATATGAAACTGTGGTAAGCCACCGGCAATGGTTGCAGCTTCATTTCCTGTCATGCCTTTTAAGAAATCAAGTACTGTACGCGCTTCTAAATCAAGACCAATCACTAAACCCGTTACAGTAACAATAGCAACCAGTGATGAAGGCACTGCGGTAGTTAATTTTGGTAAAAAGTGAATAATTGCCATCGTTAGCGCCACTAAACCTAACATGATGTAAAGCGCACTGCCCGTCATCCACATTTGGCCGCCAGCACCATCAGGCACTTTAAACTGTCCAAGCTGGGCTAAAAATATAACAATCGCTAAACCGTTAACGAAACCGAGCATAACAGGATGCGGAACCATACGAATAAATTTACCAAGCTTAAATACCCCAGCCAATATTTGTAGTAGTCCCATCAGCAACACAGTGGCAAATAGGTATTCCACTCCGTGATCAAGTACTAAACTTACCATCACAACCGCTAATGCACCGGTTGCACCCGAAATCATACCCGGACGACCACCAAAAATAGCCGTAATTAAGCCCACAATAAATGCAGCGTATAAACCAACAAGAGGTTCTACATTTGCAACAAAGGCAAATGCAACAGCTTCTGGGATCAAGGCAAGTGCCACTGTCAATCCAGAGAGAATATCGTTTTTAGCAGAGCTCGGCGCTCTGCTGAGTAAGTTAAACATTGAGTTCCTCAGTTTTATTTCGCTAACAAAAAAAGCGCTAGGTTTTATCAAATTAGCGCTCATTTCACAATTATAGTTAATTCAGCCTGTATGTTTTTAGCTGCTTAGTAAAGTTTAAAGTGGCAGTGCCGTGCTTCGTTTAACACACGTCATGGTCACATTAGAATGAACCTCTTGTACATATTCTAAGCTAAGCAAGTTATCGCGTACAAAGTGCTCATAACCTTCTATGCCTTGAGAAATAATACGCAACATAAAGTCCATAGTGCCAGCCATGGTGTAACATTCAGTCACTTCATCATAGCTAAGTATTAATTTTTCAAACTCAGCTAAATTCTTTTTACCATGGTTTGATAAACGTACATGGGCGTAAACCAACATATCAAAGCCAAGCTTTTTTTCATCAAGCAATGCGACTTTACTTTTGATGTAGCCATCTTGTTCTAATTTAGCAATACGACGCCAACAAGGAGACTGAGATAAGCCTACTTTATCTGCAATTTCAGCGGTTGATAAACTTGCATCTTGTTGTAAAAGTGCCAATATTTGGCGATCTACGTGATTTAGAGACATTTTATTTCTTATTTATCTAATAAATTGGTTAAATTATACAGCCTTTTTAAAAAGCAGTCTGCTTATTTTTAACAAATATGCACATCAACCAAACTGGCCACTTACAAATGGGTTAGTAGCCTGTTCATGAGCAACATGGGTGTTGTCACCATGGCCACTTAAAATTGCAGTGTTCGGTGGTAATGTCATGATATGTTGCATTATAGAGTCGATTAGCTGCTTGCTGTCGCCTTTAGGAAAGTCGGTACGCCCTATTGAACCTTTGAAAATAACATCCCCGACGATAACCGTATTGTGTGCTTGTTGATAAAACACAACATGCCCTGGCGTATGCCCTGGGCAATGAAGTACTTTAAATTCAAGCTGCCCAACCTTGATACTATCACCATGGGCTAACCATTCATCAGGATAGAAGGAGTTGATCGGTTTAAAGCCAAACATAGTGGCTTGCATCGGTAAATTGTCGAACCAAAAACGTTCATTCTCATGAGGCCCAATCATCTTTACCTTATGTTGCTCGCGTAAATTATGCGCAGCGCCTACATGATCTAAATGCCCATGGGTTAACCAAATCGCTGCTAATGATAAATTATGCTGCTTAAGTGATGCATTAATTTTTTCAGCATCACCGCCAGGGTCGACCACGACAGCTTGCTGGGTTTGTTCACATACTATAATGCGGCAATTTTGCATAAACGGGGTTACGGGAATAGTGATTATTTTCATCTTATATTTCTTTATCTTTTTGCGCTGGAATAACTATATTCTCTTCGTATGACATTAAAATTGGGTATTTCAAATAAGCTTGATCATAAAATGGGCTATGCTCATATAACCAGTTTAAACGTGCATCAGCGTTCTTAGCAAAGTCTTTATCCTGCTTCACTTTTTTATCAAATTCTTGGGCTAATTTAAGGTCATCAGCAAGCATTTTTTCAGCAAACGGGATCAAAGCATAATTTTCCATATACTCAGTGCGCTGAAAAATAGTATTAAACTCCCCCCATGCAAAAAATGAATCAGGCGCTTCAGGATGTAATAAGTGGACAGCTAACTCCCCCGCCTTTTGCTGTGTACTGACTTCAAACCAACCATCTAAATCCACATTTGTAGCCGGTACATAATCAAAACTAGCCGACACTCTGAAACGCCCCTCAAATGGCGCTTTATCAAAACTATATTGCGCCACTTTTGCCATTTTTAAGGGCTGAGTGTTGGCACCACTGAGCTTATTAATTGACACACCATGCAAGGCTAATTTCTCAATAATATCGGTGTAAACAGGTGGAATAAAAAATGATTTTGGTACTTCAACCGTGTGCTCCACCTCTTTTTGCCAAAAAATAGGCAGCTTGTCATAATCCTGTTTTTTACCCAAGTAGCTTACTTCTTGTTGATTTGACAATGGGCTCAGGCTTTTAGAATAAGCAATACCTTTAAACGCAATGTGATCAGGCTGCTTAGAATAACCACGCTTAACAATTAATTGCTTAGGAACAAATTCTTGTTCTTTTTTTACTGCATTAGCGAGTTTATCTTTATGCGCTGATAATGCCTCAATAGCACCATCTATAAACACATAAGTCCCTAAAACGCGTTGCTTGTATGGCTTTAAAGAATGGTTTTCAACTAAAATGGTAGGCAATGACTTTAAATCACCCCACCCGTTTGAAAACCGTGGTGTGGCAACCCAACCGGCCAGCCCTGATTTAAATTCTTGTTTATCC
The DNA here is from genome assembly GCF_000241165.1 of Pseudoalteromonas sp. BSi20439. Classification (NCBI taxonomy): domain Bacteria; kingdom Pseudomonadati; phylum Pseudomonadota; class Gammaproteobacteria; order Alteromonadales; family Pseudoalteromonadaceae; genus Pseudoalteromonas; species Pseudoalteromonas sp. BSi20439. The sequence continues at coordinate 47,297 of NZ_BADW01000123.1, read as the reverse complement.
ATAACAAACACTAATGGGCCCGGTATATGGCCTTGTTCAGCAAGGGTTTGATCAATCACAGGTTTAAAATAACGATTAAGCGCATCTGAAATGGCTGGCGACTCACTGGAAAAAACAGGATTATAGCCATACGTTACATCGTATTGGTAATCAGCCCCATCAGTGACGTGTACGTCAATATACAAATTCGGATTATAGTCATTAATTACTTGAAGTACGCTTTTAACCTCTGGCGTATCAAGCTTAGTGTAATCACGATTTAAATTAAGGTTATTTGCGTTTGTTCTAAAACCCATTTTGACAGGGCCACGCTGATTAATACGATTAAACGCACTACTACGCTCGTGACCATCAACGTTTAATATTGGGATAAATAAAATATTTACCTTTTTTAAAATGTCACGGCGCTTACCTGTCGCAATATCTCTAAGCAGCATAAACATCGCATCTTTACCATCAATCTCACCAGCGTGAATACCTGCCTGTATAAGTACGGTAGGTTTAGTGCTATTGGCCATTTGCCCCGCATCAAAAAAACCTTGCTCACTAGCAATTAGCATTTTTATTGCTCGTTTACTATTACTATAGCCAATCGTTTTTGATTTAAATTGAGTGGGATTCGCCGCCACTAATCTATCAACAAATGCCATGGTATTAGCATAATTGGGAGACGAGACTCCTGCAGAAATTTCAAAGTCTGTGGTTAAGGGTCCCTGTTGTTGCAATAGTGAGGTACTACTACCTTCCCATGGTAATAATGGCGGTAAATGATTGCTATTTGCCATACTTGCAGATAAAACCAATAAACTTATAAACATATACTTCTCTAACAAACCCATTAATTAAGAAAAATTATAGCAATTAAACTTTTCTAGTTGCCAAAACTGCGGTGGTTCAACAAAAAAATACAGCCAACGGCATTTTTAGTTGCAGCCCAGCCACGCTATCAACATCTACTGAATAAAAAGGGCTAATAAGTACCTAAAAAAACGAACACACAACGGTAATAAATAAAGGAAAAAGCCTACAAGCGCATAAAAATAATAAATTACAGGCACAAAAAAAGGAGCCATGGGCTCCTTTTCATTACTTATACAAAAACTTAAGCTGCCGCTAGGCCTTCTTTTGCTTTTGCTACAAGCGCTGCGAATGCAACTTGGTCGTAAACAGCGATATCTGCAAGGATCTTACGATCGATTTCTACAGATGTCTTTTTAAGACCATTGATAAAACGGCTGTAAGACAGACCATTTTGACGTGAAGCAGCATTGATACGTGCAATCCATAGTTGACGGAAAGTACGTTTCTTAGCACGGCGGTCACGGTAAGCGTATTGACCCGCTTTAGTAACAGCCTGGAAAGCTACGCGGTAAACACGTGAACGTGCTCCGTAGTAACCTTTCGCTTGTTTTAAAACTTTTTTGTGACGTGCACGTGCGACAACGCCGCGTTTAACTCTTGCCATTTCTAAAAACCCCTATTAAGCGAATGGTAACATACGTGAAACTAGACCATGGTCATTTTTATGAACCATCATCTTAGGACGTAGGTGTAACTTACGCTTAGAAGTTTTCTTAGTCAGAATGTGACGAAGATGCGCTTGTTTACGCTTGAAACCGCCAGAAGCAGTCTTTTTGAAACGCTTAGCTGCGCCTCTGTGACTTTTTAGCTTGTAAGCCATTGCAATAACTCCAATTGTATTGCTTTAAATTTAGTAAGAAGGCGTGAGATATATTGCTATAGCTCCACTTTAAAGGCCTAACTTACTGCTATGTTCCGGTGAAAACCCGATATAAATACCGCAGTTTTACTTTAAAACCGGTTAACTCAGGTGGACATTTTCACATCACTTGCAAACCTGAGCTAAATTCGGTGCGTATTATCGCCTAATTATTACTTTTTAGCAACCGGTGCCATCATCATAACCATTTGACGACCTTCAACACGATTTGGGAAAGACTCAACAACTGCTAACTCTTCTAAATCGGTTTTAATACGGTTTAATAATTCGATACCAATTTCTTGGTGAGCCATTTCACGACCACGGAAGCGGATAGTTATCTTAGCTTTATCGCCAGCTTCTAAGAACTTGCGTAAGTTGCGTAGCTTAACCTGATAATCACCTTCATCCGTACCTGGACGGAATTTGATTTCTTTAATCTGGATCTGCTTTTGCTTCTTCTTCTGCTCTTTTAGTTCTTTGCTTTTTTCAAAGATGAACTTACCGTAATCCATAACCTTACAAACAGGCGGCTCAGCATTTGGACTGATCTCTACAAGATCAACACCCGCTGCATCAGCCATAGCTTGCGCGTCTTTTAATGACTGAATTCCAGCTTGTTCGCCGTCGATGTCGATTAAACGAACTTCTTGCGCTGTAATTTCTTCGTTAATACGATTTTTTTGAGCTGTTTGTTGCCCTTTCTTGCCGCCTCTAATAGTACGTTCCTCCAAGAATATCAATAATATAAGCGTGTAGCTGGCTATTTTTGCTTGCCCTACACGCTCGATTTTTACTGTCGATTTTTGATTTCTTCACTGATTTTAGCTACAAAATCATCGACATTAAATTTGCCTAGGTCTTCACCTGTGCGAGTTCGTACTGCTACTTCTTGTTGCTCAACTTCTTTGTCGCCAACAACCAATAAGTAAGGAATACGCTTAAGTGTATGCTCACGGATTTTAAAGCCAATCTTCTCATTTCTCAAGTCAGCAGCGGCTCTAATTCCAAGTTTATTTAATTTTTGTACAATTTCCTGAACATACGGTGCTTGTTTATCGGTGATATTCATAATCACCACTTGCTTAGGCGCAAGCCACGTTGGGAATAAACCAGCATACTCTTCTGTTAAAATACCGATAAAGCGCTCAATAGACCCTAATATAGCGCGGTGTATCATAACAGGTGTACGTCGTTCGTTATTTTCAGCCACATATGTTGCGCCTAAACGACCAGGTAATGCAAAGTCTAGTTGCACTGTACCACACTGCCACGCTCTGTCTAAGCAATCGTACAAAGTAAATTCAATTTTAGGACCATAAAACGCCCCTTCACCTGGTAGGTAATCAAATTCAATGTCATTTGCTTTAAGGGCATCAGCAAGTGCAAGCTCAGCTTTGTCCCACATTTCATCTTCGCCGATACGTTGTTCTGGACGAGTTGAAAGTTTAACTACAATTTTTTCAAAGCCGAATGTTTCATACGTATCGTAAACCATTTTAATACAGGCCGATACTTCATCCATGATTTGTTCTTCAGTACAGAATACATGCGCATCATCTTGGGTAAAGCCACGCACACGCATTAAGCCATGAAGCGCGCCTGATGGCTCGTTACGGTGACAACAACCAAACTCAGCCATACGCAGTGGTAAATCACGGTATGATTTTAAACCCTGGTTAAATATTTGTACGTGACCTGGACAGTTCATTGGCTTAATTGCGTATTCACGCTTTTCAGATTCCGTAGTAAACATGGCTTCTGAATATTTTTCCCAGTGACCTGATTTTTCCCATAACGAACGATCCATCATCATTGGACCTTTTACTTCTTCGTATTGGTACTCACGTAATTTTTCACGCACAAACTCTTCTAACTCGCGGTAAATGCTCCAACCATCGTTGTGCCAAAATACCATGCCTGGCGCTTCTTCTTGCCAGTGCCATAAATCAAGTGCTTTACCAATACGACGGTGATCGCGCTTTTCAGCTTCTTCTAAACGCTTTAAATACGCTTTAAGTTGCTTTTTATCGCCCCACGCTGTGCCGTAAATACGTTGCAGCATTTTATTTTCAGAATCACCGCGCCAATATGCACCCGCTACCTTCATAATTTTGAAGTTTTGGCAGAATTTCATATTAGGAACGTGTGGTCCACGACACATATCTACATATTCTTCGTGGTGGTATAAACCTGGGCGATCATCTTGAGCAATATTTTCGTCAAGAATTTCTATTTTGTATGTTTCGCCACGCGCCGCAAAAGTATCGCGTGCTTCTTGCCAGCTAACGGTTTTTTTCACTACATCGTAGTTTGTTTTTGCAAGCTGTAACATACGCTTTTCAATAGCATCAAGATCATCTTGAGATAACGAATGTTCCATATCGATATCATAGTAAAAACCGTTATCAATAGTAGGACCAATCGCCATTTTAGCGTCTGGGAAAAGTTGCTTAACAGCATGACCAATTAGGTGGGCACAAGAATGGCGAATAATTTCTAAACCATCGTCATCTTTTGCTGTAATAATTTCAAGACGAGAGTCGGCTGAAATTAAATCACATGCATCCACGCGTTCGCCATTAACACGACCCGCAATGGTGGCTTTAGCAAGACCTGGGCCTATATCATTTGCTACATCAAGTGTGCTTACAGGGTTTTCAAAACTACGCTGACTACCGTCAGGAAGAGTAATAACTGGCATTATAAATCCTTACATACAGTGGTGACACCTACAATGTATCACGTGTATTTTTAATTAATTAAATTAGAATGACTCGACAACGCTTTTACGAATAAGCATTGACTATTTTTCGCCAAAAATGGCTAATGTAGATGCTGAGTCTGCTCAACTACAAGAGAGTTATTGTCGCGTGCTGCAGTATTAATTACAAGTTTTAAGCTATTAAAAACCACTCAATTTTACCATAAAAGTGCAATTAATAACGTTTAATAGCAGTCTGTTGGCTTTCTATATTAGGATTTGTTCAATCTAGGGGCGATTTAGTTAAAGCCCGGGAGCTATCACCTGGCGCTAAGTAAAAAATTGAGTAACGCTCACACCTATTTAAAGTAAACAAACCATAGCGCTGTCTTGGCTAAAAAAAGGAGGGCTGCACATTTAGCCGCAAAGATAAACAGACCTTGTTACATCAAAATGACGAATGGACGTTAAGCGCTAACAAAAACACCACTGTAAGTGCTTAAACTCGCATTTTAATGCGTGTTGCGTATAATAACGGGTAATTAAGTTATAGTAGAGATTAGCAATGAGAACATGTGGTGTAGAAATTACCGGTAGTGATGTACTACTTTGTATTTTAAGTAAAGATAATGACGTTTTTGATATTCGTGATGTGCGCCAAACACGTTTTACCTTAGGTAACGGTAACGACACTGAAGTAATGCGTAAGTTTCAGTTTGATTTTGCCAAGTTAATGCAAGATTACCAAATTGATTCGGTTGCCATTCGCGAACGCCAACCTAAAGGTAAGTTTGCTGGCAGCGCTAAAGGATTCAAAATGGAAACCGCTATTCAGTTAATCGATAATCTCGATGTACGCGTGTTTTCAACCACCGAAATAAAAGAACAAGTAAAACGTAATCCGATACCTATCGCGTTTGAAGACACCGGTCTTAAAAAGTATCAAGAAAATGCATTTGTTAATGCTTACGTTTACATCATGAAAAAAACGTATCGCAGCGACGAAATGTAAATTAATTACACCCTTATAAAAACGCGTATTCGCTAGAGAGTACGCGTTTTTTTGTCTTTAAATTCTACATAAAAACAGTAATACCAATTCGCTTAACTAAGTGATCTAATTTGAGGGAGGAAAATCGTGTCGATATCAAAGCAAAAATTTCGTTAGTTAGTTGTTCTAAATGAGAAATTTTTAACACAGCTAGCGTCTGATTTGCCCCCTCAAAATGATTTAGTATTATTGCCGATTGGTATAATACATTAGTCTAACCCTCTTCCTTTTGTCGACAATTCGTGTTTATTTAAACAGCAGGCCTCTCAAAAATAAAAACATGGAGTATGTCATGAAAGCGACACAAAAAGTGATAAAAGAAGTAGAGCAAATAAACACTATACCGCTATCAAGCAGCTATTTCAAAGGAATTCAGAGCACACCATTAGTAGAACAAACCATAGGCGATTACTTTGACGCCATTGTCGACAATAACCCAGACGCTCTGGCCGTAGTCGTTGCCCATCAAAATATACGTTTAAGCTATAAGCAATTTCAACAGCAGATTAATCAACTTGCTATGGGGTTACTGGCTTTAGGGGTAAAACCTGGTGAACGGGTCGGTATTTGGTCACCGAACAATATACAGTGGTGCTTAACACAATTTGCCACCGCTAAAATAGGTGCCATTATGGTATGCATTAACCCAGCTTACCGCCCTAGTGAACTGCAATATGCACTAAACAGTGTGGAATGCTCTACGCTTATAACTGCAACTGAATTTAAAGGCAGCCACTATATTAATATGCTGCAAAGTTTAGCGCCTGAGCTTAGCGGTTGTAACAAAGGTGAGTTAACCGCAGTCAAATTACCCACTTTAAAAAATGTAATTTGTATTGGTGATGAACCCGTCGATGGGATGTTTTCCTTTAATGAGGTTATGAGCATGCCCACCGATGCACATAAATTAGAACTGCAAGCGGTGGCCAAAACCCTCGATTGCAATCAAGATATCAATATTCAATTTACCTCTGGCACCACCGGAAACCCTAAAGGGGCTACGTTGACGCATAAAAATATATTGAATAATGCGCTTTTAGTCGCACAAGCTATGCACTTTACTGAGCGCGATAAGCTCTGTATTCCTGTTCCGCTATATCACTGCTTTGGCATGGTATTAGGCAGTTTATTGTGTGTCAGTAAAGGGGCCGCTGCAATTTATCCAAGTGATTCTTTTGATCCAAAAACTACATTAGAGGTGGTACAACAAGAAAAATGCTCCGGCCTTCATGGTGTACCCACTATGTTTATAAGCGAGTTAGAGCTCAATAACTTTAACGAGTATGACTTAAGTACACTGCGAACGGGTGTTATGGCAGGCTCAACTTGTCCTGAACAGGTGATGCGTAAAGTACAAACACTCATGAATATGAATCAGGTGGTAATTGCCTATGGGCAAACAGAATGCAGCCCAATTAATAACATTACCGAAACCGACTCTTCTATTGAGCGTCAAGTCACTACGGTTGGCCGAGCACTTGCACACACCGAAGTAAAAATTATTGATGAGGTTGGTGAAATTCAAAAAATCGGGCAGCCTGGTGAAGTCTGTAGCCGTGGAGCCGGTATAATGCGTTGCTACTGGAATGATGAAGAGAAAACCAAAGCAACCATTGACAATGAAGGCTGGCTGCACTCGGGCGATTTAGGGGTAATGGACAGTGAGGGCTTTGTTAGCATTGTTGGCAGAATTAAAGACATGATTATTCGTGGTGGTGAAAACATTTATCCGCGTGAAATTGAAGAAGTGCTTTACACCTATCCGGGTATACAAGACGCCGCTATTTTTGGCATTAGTGATGAAAAATTTGGCGAAGAAGTCTGTGCTTGGATCCAGCCTAAAGAAGGTGAAGTGCTTGATGAGCAAGCAATTCGTCTGTTTTTAAAGGACAAACTCGCCTACTTTAAACAACCTAAATACATTCGCTTTGTTGAAAATTACCCGATGACGGTAACCGGCAAATTGCAAAAATTTAAAATGCGTGAACAAATGCAAGAAGAGCTCGCCGAATCTGCATTTTCGTAATCCGATTTAATGCGAAGCACTATCAGCTTAGTGCTTTGCATTGTCTTACTCAATTTCAGGTTGTTTAGGGTCAACAAAATCGGTAATACTGATATTTCGTCCTGCATTTTTAGCTTTATAAACCCCTACATCAGCTGTTGCCAACAATGATTTAATTGAAGGTCTATATGTAGTGTATTTATCAATTGCAATACCAGCAGAGACAGTAATACGGTTAAAGGGTGAATACTGATGCGCAATCGGATCGTCTGCAAAGCGTTTAGGTAAGTCACTCAACCAATCTAACTCATTTGCCTGTAATATTTTTACCAATATAAATTCTTCACCACCAAAACGCACCACAATATCAGCGTCACAATGTTTTAGGCGGTTTGCGACTGCTATTAGTACGTTGTCTCCCTCTAAGTGGCCGTAGTTATCGTTATAATTTTTAAAATAGTCGACATCAATCATGGCTAACCCTAAATATTGTGATGGCGCTAACTTGTTAATTAATGCTTTACAGCGTCTATCAAAACTATGCCGATTATGCATACCTGTTAATTGATCGGTATTGGCTTTTTCAGTTTCAAATAATTCCGCTTTATATTGCTTTCTTAATAGGATATCTAGTTGATATTGCACTATGGCCAGTACAATAACTATGCTGAAATAAAAATAAAGTGTCCACGCAATCGAAGTAGAAGAAAAAAGCTCAATAAATATCAGGGCAATGCCAATTATTGACCATAAAACCAGTTTATGTCCTAAGTGCAGCATCGGTATGGCTATAAATGCAGCAGCGACAAGCATAGGTCCACCCTCTTTTAATTCACTATAGCGTTGCACATATACCCAGAAGAAATAACTAAATAAAAAACAAAATAAAACCGCATAAATGAAAAAGCGCGAATGCAAGTACTCTGAACTTAGTGTTTTATTTATAATAATGAGGACTATCGATAACAACACCATAACTACACGTAAAATTGTTATGGTTGAATTAGCAGGCTCTTGTTGATTAAACCAAGACATAAAAATAAAAGACAATAAAAACAGTGTTACTAGATAGAGTGATGCATCAGCAAGACGCATTGAGCTTTTATTGAGTTGATTTTGGAAGTTGTGCTCTGTTGCACTTGAAAAATAAAAAACTGCGGGAATAAGACGCACCTGCACTCTCCTTAATAAGCTCACTTATCCTTATCCACACTATAGTTTATTGTTATTAATTAGCGAGTTAAATTTACCTTATTAAATAATATTATACATTACTTTTGCTATATCCTGAACAATCCCTATTCAGGGTATAAAGAATAAAAGTAGAGAGTTAATTAAATAGCCGAGGCGCTACTATACAACGCCTTGTTCAATCATTGCATCGGCTACACGTCTAAAACCGGCGATGTTAGCGCCTAGTAATAGATTACCGGGCTGATCAAATTCTTTTGCGGTATCGCTTGCTGTTGTGAAAATATCTTTCATTATTTGTTTGAGCTTTTCATCTACTTGCTCAAATGTCCAGCTTTGCATACTGGCATTTTGCGCCATTTCTAGTTGGCTGGTTGCCACGCCACCTGCATTTGCTGCTTTGCCAGGTCCATAAGCAATTTTTGCTTCTATGAAACAATCAATCGCTTCTTTGGTTGAAGGCATATTTGCTCCTTCACTGACTAAAGTACAGCCATTTTCAAGTAGTGCTTTTGCATCCGCTTGGGTTAATTCATTTTGTGTAGCACAAGGAAAAGCCGCATCCGCACTGTAACGCCATACCGCATGACCATCCTGAGGGTACTCATCGCGAGGCGTATACTTTGCCTGAGGGTGAGTATCTAGGTAGTCACTCAAACACCCTCGTGATTGCTCTTTTAATTGCTTAATGAGTTTTAAGTCAATGCCACTCTCATCGTACAAAGTGCCTTTTGAGTCACTACAGGTGATAGGCGTAGCCCCTAATTGATATAATTTTTCCATGGCATAAATTGCCACATTGCCAGAGCCTGAAATTAAACAGCGTTTTCCTGATAAGCTGTCATCACGATCTTCAAGCATATAGTTAGCAAAATACACTGCGCCATAACCCGTTGCTTCTTTGCGAGCAAGCGATCCGCCCCAAAGTAAACTTTTACCGGTTAGTACGCCTTCATAGCGCCCTGTTAAGCGTTTGTATTGGCCAAACATATAACCAATTTCTCGTGCCCCTACACCAATATCCCCTGCAGGTACATCGGTAGTCGGGCCAATATGACGATATAACTCGGTCATAAACGATTGGCAAAAACGCATTATCTCGCCATCAGAGCGTCCTTTAGGATCAAAATTAGCGCCTCCTTTGCCGCCGCCTATAGGCAAACCAGTCAGTGCATTTTTAAAAATTTGTTCAAAGCCTAAAAATTTTATGATGCTGGCATTTACACTTGGATGAAAACGTAAGCCGCCTTTGTAAGGGCCAAGCGCCGAATTAAATTCGATACGGTAGCCTTTATTAACTTGAATATTGCCCTCGTCATCAACCCAAGGCACGCGAAACATTAACTGACGCTCTGGCTCTACCATTCTTTGAATAATTGCTTGTTGTTGGTAATGACTGGTTTGCGCAAATACAGGCTCTAGCGAGTCTAGCACTTCTTCTACTGCCTGATAAAACTCACATTGCGCAGGACTCGTCTGCTTTAATTGCGCAATTGTTCTGTGTATATAATTCATATTTATTCTTCCATGTGGGTATTTTTAAATTCGAAACAGGAAAAATGATCAACGTTATTGTTAGTAGAGAAATTGATTATGCGATCATTATTTTTACACTTTAACATCATAGATAAACTGGATGCACGTGTTTGATGTTGAATTAAATTGTTGTTTCTTTTGTATAAAAACCCGTTAAAAAAGAATTTATATGCTAAAAATACCAATTTAAATGAATAACACGTTAAAAGTATTAAAAAAATAGTAAAACAAAAGACGACTCTACGTTTTTACGAGAGCGACAACATAAAATGCTTTATAAGACTGAAGTTGTAGAAGGATAAGACTAATAATAGCGTAGATTTTAGTGAGTTCGTTTAAGAGGTTTAAATGGAGATTGCTAACCAACCTCCATAAAATGCATTAAGCTTTTTCGCCATCTGGGCGAAAAGTACGCTGCACACCAGTTAAAAATAAACGTAAAACTTGATCGTTACACACACGGTAATGTTTGTTTTCAACTTTACGTGAAAATGCACTGAGCTCATGCTTACTTAAATCAAAATCAACTAAGGCTAGTGTGGCAATCACGTCTTCTGCTTTCATATTTAAAGCAATACGTAATTTCATAAAAATAATATTATTGTTTAATTTAGTCTCTGGGATTGGCTGCTCACCGTCACGTTTACCGCGCTTAGTGTTTATAAAGCCATTTAAAAATACCGCAAATTCGGTGTCACTTATTGGGGTGTAACCTTGCTCGCCCTCTTTAGTTAACCATGCAATCACCTGCTCAGTGCTGACGCTCTGCTCTGCAGCGGCGAACACGTCAACCATTGCTGAATCGGTTAAATCGAAGGTGTAGCGAATACGGCGTAAAATATCGTTATGTGTCAAAGTAAATCCCAAGGTAAATAAGTGCTCAGCAAACAAAAGCTGTTTAATAGCGGCGCAGTTTATCAGAGTTACACGTAGCGCCCTATTAAATACTGTGTTTAATTACCCAATACTTTTGCCGGATCAACACGTGTTGCTTGCCATGCTGGATACAGCGTCGCCAATATTGCAAGCACAAAGGTGGCAATAACAGTTAACACTATATCTTGCCAAACTAATTTACTCGGTAAGAATTCGATAAAATACACACCTTCTAGCGGATTTTCACCCAGCAATAAACTCAGCCAAGTAAAGAGCTCACTAATATTGATTGCTAGAATGACTCCAATAATAGAGCCTAAAACAACGCCAACAAACGCTTGGGTTAAGCCTTGCATTACAAAAGTAGCCAAAATAGTACTGTCTTTGGCACCCATGGTTTTTAAAATGGCAATATTGCCTTCTTTTTCGCGCACTTCCATCACTAATGACGAAACAATGTTAAAACTAGCGACTGCAATAATTAAAAACACCACAATATAAACAATCGTGCGCACCATTTGAATATCTTGATACAAGCTACCTTGCGTTCTAAGCCAACTCGAAATATACACGTAATCGGTAATGGTTTGGCCAACACGAAGCGCTATTTGATGCGCCGAAAACACATCATCAACACGCAAGCGTAATCCTGTTACTTGGCTTTGATCGTAGCCTAAGGTTTGTTGTGCTTTGTTAAGATGAATAAAAGCAGCGCTGCTGTCGATTGGTCCACCCATTTCTATAATGCCCGCAAGCGTGAGGGTAACGCGTTTTGGGGCAAGTAATGACTGGCCTTTTTCACTAATTTGTGGGATTAACAAGGTCACATTATCACCTAATGCGATGTTAAGTTGCTTAACAATTTGCTTGCCTAAAATAACATCATCACCAGCTAACTGGCTGACTAATTTACCTTGTGTAAATTGATTGATGGCTGACACATCACCTTCCAACGAAGGCTCAACACCTCGAATCTCAACCGCTTTTAATTGGCTTTTAAATTGCGCCATACCATTAACGGCAATAAATGGGGCTGCGCCTGTTACGTGTGGTTGCTGTTTTAACTTTTCGACTTTAGTGGGCCAATCGGCAATTGGCCTACTTGGGGCAACATATTCAACTTGCGGCACTACACTTAATAAACGATGCACTAATTGCTGCTCAAACCCATTAATCACCGATAACGCCACAATTAACACGGCAACACCAAGTAAAATACCGATAGTGGATGCTTTGGCTATAAAACTTACAAAGGCATTTTTTTCATCTTTATGGCCTGAATAGGCTCTAAAGCGTTTACTAATAAAGGCACTAAGCAACATGGCTAGACTCTTTTATTGATAGTTTTCCATCATCTAAGTACGCTATTTTACCCAGCTTATCAGCCAGCTCTAAATCATGAGTCACTACCACAAAGCTGGTGTTTAAACTTTTATTTAACTCATTAATTAAATCGTAAATTTTAATCGCATTTTGCTTATCTAAATTACCCGTTGGCTCATCAGCAAGCACCAGCGCAGGCTCTGTCACTAAAGCGCGAGCAATGGCAACACGCTGACGCTCACCACCAGAAAGAGCCGAAGGCTTGTGGCTACTTCTGTGTGCAAGGCCTACTTTATCTAGCATGTTAAGTGCTTTTTTATTGGCTTCTTTTGCGCTCAATCCTTTAATGAGTAATGGCATGGCAACGTTTTCAACCGCACTAAATTCCATTAATAAGTGGTGAAACTGATAAATAAACCCTAAATTTTTATTTCTGAAAGCCGCTTGCTGCGAGCGAGATAACTTAGCAACGTCTTGGTTTTTTATTTTTGCACTACCCGCACTGGCCGTGTCTAAGGTGCCTAAAATATGTAACAAGGTGCTTTTACCTGAACCTGAGCTGCCTACAATTGCCAGCATTTCACCTTGCGTTAGGGCTAAATCAACGCCTTTTAATACCTCAACCTGATTTTGCCCGTCTTGGTACACTTTACTTATTTTTTCACAACTAATTACTAAATCATTCATAACGTAATACCTCTGCTGGGTTTACTTTAGCGGCTTGGCGTGCTGGATATAAAGTCGCTAAAAAGCTCATTGCTAAGCTTAAAACGGCAATAACACTTAAACTAACCACATCAAATTTGACGGGGAGTGAAATTCCCGATAGTAAATTTAAACCAACCAAAGCCAGCAGTTCATTTATATATAAGCTTAATAAAATACCTAAAGAGGCGCCCACGGCCGTGCCAATTACTCCGTTATAGAGCCCTTGTACCATAAATACGGTTTGCACTTGGCTTGGTGTGAGCCCTAATGTTTGCAAGATTGCTACTTCGCTTTGTTTTTCACTGACCATCATGGTCAGTGCCGATACAATATTAAATACCGCCACCAGCACAATTAAGCCAAGGAGCATAGACATAATACGTTTTTCCATCGCAACGGCGGCAAATAAAGTGCCTTGACTGCTCCGCCAGTCGGTGAGTTTAAAGTCATTGAGTATGTGTTGGCTGTCTTGCATAAACTGGTCAAGTGCAAACGGCTCATGCAGTGACACGCTTAAATTAGGTACCGTATTGTTGCTAAGTTTTAAAACCCGTTGGAGTGATACGCCACTGGTAAATGCTAGTCCCATGTCTATTTCAGAGCCAGTTTCATAAATAGCAGCAATTTTAAATAAACGTTGGCTTGGCATGCGCCCAAGTGGGGTGTACGTAGATGCGTTAGGCATAATTACTCGTAACTTATCGCCTAAGCCAACGCCAAGTTTGCGGCTTAAATAACGACTTATTGCAATGTTATAATTATTGTTTAGTACGCTTTGCCAATTGCCGTGGACTATTTTGTCGGTGATTTTATACAGCGAGCCGTTATTGTCGTAAAGCCCTTGTAATAACACCCCGTGAAGATCTTTATTGGTTTGCAATATGGCTTCACCGTGGCGGTACAAACTAACATGATCAACATACGGTGATTGCTCAAGCGCAGGTTTTAACGAATTCATTTGCGCTTTGGAGTGATCTTTGGCTTGTACTTCAACGTGTGGAATAAGCCCCAACATATTTGATTTTAAACTACTCTCAAAGCCGTTCATTACACTACTGACCGTAAAAAGCGCCATTAAACCAATCGCTATACCTGCAATAGAAAAAAACGAAATGAACGAAATAAACGCATTGCCTTTAGAGGAGCGGCTATATCTGAGTCCGATAAATAGGCTAACAGGTTGAAACATATTAATTAAAACATTAATGCCAAAAGTGTGGCGTTATAGTAGCACGAACTCAGCGCAATTGAATATCACCATAAATGTACGAAATAATTTATAAATCTGATACTTGGCTATATTTTAAACAAGCCAGTAAACCCTGCTAAACTTTCAGCCCTGTTACTAAGTAATCAAGTAATACCCGCACATTAGTAGCCACAAATTGCCGTGGCGGATATAGACCCCACACGCCCTCTTGTTGTGGTTGGTATGCAGTTAATATAGGTACTAACTGACCGGATTTGATTTCATTTTCAATATAGTAATCAGGCAACTGAACAATACCTAAACCCTTTATAGCGCCGTCAACGAGTGCCCAGCCGCTATTACAATGCAATCGCCCTGCTACCTTAATATGTTTATCACGATTATTTTCATTTACTCGCCAATAACTACTATTGCCAATTAAACATTGATGATTATTAAGCTCCCCCAAAGTGTGAGGCTCACCAAAACGCGCTAAATATGCAGGTGAAGCACACATAATAAATCGTCGCGAGCTCAAGCGCCGCGCTTTTAAGCTTGAATCTTTTAAATGGCCTAGTCGAATGGCTAAATCAAAGCCCCCCTCTAATAAGTTTTCTTGCTCGTTAGAGAGCGTTGCGATTACTTCTACCTCAGGGTGATCATGCATAAATGAATGCACAATGGGCATAATAAAACTTTCACCATACATAACCGGTGCTGTTAATTTAATTTTACCTTTAGGTGAGGTTTGTACCGATGCTAAGCCTTGAGTGGCCTCGTCCATTGCGTGCTGTAAATGTTTAACTTGGTGTAAAAACTGCTCGCCCTCTTTGGTTAACACAACCTTTCGAGTGGTACGTGTTAATAATTGCGTATTTAACCGTTGTTCTAGCTTTGTAACATGGCGGCTAATATGAGCAACCGATAAACCTAACGTCTGTGCAGCTTGGGTAAAACTCCCCTCTTCGCCAACAGCAATAAACTCATCAATACCTTCCCAACGCATAATTATTACCATACTGTAAAAGTGTTTTATTAAATTGAAGATTATCATTATCTGAGAAACAAATACAATAACCTAATCACCCAAACAGTATGGGTCTACAATTCATATTCAAACCACTACAAAGGATATACACATGTCTGAATTTATAAAATCAAAAGCAGCGATTGCCTGGGGCCCTAATCAGCCTTTAAGCGTTGAAGAAGTTGATGTGATGATGCCTAAAAAAGGCGAAGTAATGGTAAAAATCACTGCCACTGGTGTATGCCATACAGACGCTTTTACTTTATCAGGTGAAGATCCTGAAGGTATTTTCCCCGCTATTTTAGGTCATGAAGGCGCGGGTGTGGTTTATGCTGTGGGCGAAGGCGTTACGAGTGTAGAAGTTGGCGATCACGTTATTCCTTTATACACCGCAGAATGTGGTGAATGTAAAATGTGTACTTCAGGTAAAACAAACTTGTGTTCAGCAGTGCGCGAAACGCAAGGTAAAGGCTTAATGCCAGATGGCACCACTCGCTTTTTCAAAGATGGCGAGCCTATTTATCACTATATGGGTACATCTACATTTTCTGAATACACAGTATTGCCAGAAATCTCATTGGCTAAAGTAAACAAAGAAGCGTCGTTAGAAGAAATTTGTTTATTAGGCTGTGGTGTTACTACCGGTATGGGCGCTGTAACCAATACGGCTAAAGTAAAAGCGGGCGATACGGTAGCTATTTTTGGTTTAGGCGGTATTGGTTTATCTGCCATTATTGGCGCTAAAATGGCTGGTGCAAGCCGTATTATTGGTATTGATATTAATACCTCTAAATTTGACTTGGCGACCAAACTAGGTGCTACCGACTTAATTAATCCAAAAGACTTTGACAAGCCAATTCAAGAAGTCATTGTTGAAATGACCGATGGCGGTGTTGATTACTCATTTGAATGTATTGGTAATGTTGATGTAATGCGCTCTGCGCTTGAGTGTTGTCATAAGGGTTGGGGAGAGTCTGTGATTATTGGTGTAGCTGGTGCTGGCCAAGAAATTTCAACTCGTCCGTTCCAACTTGTTACTGGCCGTGTATGGCGTGGTAGCGCATTTGGTGGTGTTAAAGGCCGCTCACAACTTCCTGAAATTGTAGAGCGTTACATGGCGGGTGAATTTGCGCTAAACGACTTTATCACTCATACCATGAGCCTAGAAGAAATTAACGATGCCTTTGATTTAATGCATGAAGGTAAAAGTATTCGTACTGTAATTCATTACTAATACGCTCATTTCACTTAATTACCATCACAAGCCGTTGCTATTAAGTAACGGCTTTTAAGGATTGTTATGTTAGAAAATATTTCAACAGCTAAAGTGGCTGGCGGATGGCATAAGCAATACAGCCATAGCGCCTCAAGCACTCGTTGTACTATGCGTTTTGCAGTTTTTTTACCGCCAGGCGCCAGTGAAACCAATAAGGTGCCGGTACTGTACTGGTTATCAGGTTTAACCTGTACCGATGAAAACTTTATGCAAAAAGCAGGCGCATTTAAAAAAGCAGCGGAGCTGGGTATCGCTATTGTAGCGCCAGATACGAGCCCACGTGGTGAAAACGTGCCAAACGAAGACAGCTATGATTTTGCACAAGGTGCTGGGTTTTACCTTAATGCCACAAAAGCGCCCTACAACACCCATTTTAATATGTATGATTACGTTGTTAATGAGTTACCGGCACTAATTGAGCAACACTTTCCTGTTACAGATAAAAAAGCAATTAGTGGTCATTCAATGGGCGGGCACGGCGCATTGATGATTGCACTTAAAAACCCACAATCGTACACCAGCGCTTCGGCATTTAGTCCTATTGTTAATCCTATGGCGTGTCCGTGGGGTGTAAAAGCATTTACAGGCTACTTAGGTGACGACAAAACAACGTGGGCACACTACGATACTTGCGAATTAATGCAACAGGCCGAGCAAGCTAACTATTTACCTATGCTGGTAAGCCAAGGTGATGCTGATAACTTTTTAGAAGAGCAGCTTAAGCCGCAAAATTTGGTCGATATCGCTAATACAAAAGCGTATCCGCTGCAGCTCGAAATGCACGCTGGCTACGATCATAGTTACTTTTTTATTAGTAGCTTTATAGACCAACACTTATTATTTCATCATCAGTTTTTATCGGCTTAGATTCATTACTGTGTAGAGTAGATTTATCTACTTCTACACATTCTTTTAAGACCTTAGTAACCTGCCTACATTTTTTAATCACACCGTCATCTCCTTTTATAAATTCAAATATGGCTTTATCAGTTTCGTAATCAAGTTTGCTAAAACTTAAACCATCTTTATCCTTTACAAAACTATTAGTGCTATTGATGTTTGAATTGGATCTCGCCGTTTCATCCAAAAATATACCCATTACTGTGCAACCACTTAATATATTTAAAAAGATAATAATTAATAAAATACGCATGTAAACTCTCGTTGCAAATAAGCCAAATTATATACGACTTAAAAAAGGAGTGTTGTAAAAATATGTAAGCCCCACAATTTTACATAATAGAGTTTGCTTGTGTGGTACGCAGCTGAAATTCATTGCTGGGTAAAAACGCACTTTATTGTGTAAATATTGCTAACGCCACTCATCCCCCTCGATAAAACAAAGGTAACATATTGATTTTATTTAAATTAATACCTTGATTCAATTTTTGCTACTTATTTAAAATTTATCCGTGGAAATAGCAATGGAAATTGATTTACAGTGGAGAGACATTATTGATAACTTGATTCATCTTGGCATGGCGTATTTACTTGCCCTGCCAATGGCATATGATAGAGAGCATAGCCATAATGGTGCAGGTCTAAGAACGTTTCCTTTAGTTGCCGTCGCATCCTGTGGTTATGCACTGATTGCTATGTCAGTTTTGGAGGGGGCAGAGGCGCAATCTAAAATGTTACAAGGTATTATTACAGGTATTGGTTTTATTGGTGGTGGCGCTATTTTAAAAAATAACCAGTCTACATCTGAAACAGCAACAGCTGCGAGTATTTGGAATATGGGTTTAATTGGTATCGCTATTGCGTACAGCCGCTATGAAATAGCTATTTTGTTGGCAGTAATAAACTTCATAACGCTTAGGTATGTTAAAAAATTTAAATAATGAAAATTATAATTAATTGCTTAGCGCTGATGCGATCACCCTGTTAAATTCAATCTTCAAACTCGCCTTTTGATATAATATAACATATAATCAAGTTCATTTTTTTCATTCTTATTAATTGTATTTTATGCCATTATCTTTGTCGCAAAGTCGCTTGCATCATATTGATCTATTACGCGGCATTATCATCATATTTATGGTGATAGATCACGGCATGTATTATTGTCTAAATTATTCAGTAACTGATCCCATGACCATACCCGGAACAGATGCGCTTACTTTTTTCACACGCTTTATATCGCATTTTTGTGCGCCATTATTTGTATTTTTAGTCAGGCCTCTCTGCCACTATTACAGAGCATAAATACGCGTGTACTCGTCAGTTTGCTAACGCTTTAATAGTTCGAGGCTTAGTGCTTATTTTATTTGAGTTTACAATTGTGTCATGGTCATGGAGTTTTAACCCTCTTTTCCCGATGTTATATGCTCAAGTAGTTTGGGCGATTGGCTGGGGCTTTGTGGTGCTTGGCTTGCTTCGCTTAATAGGTATATACCCTGTATTTATAGCTGGGTTAATACTGATATTTGGTCATAACTTATTAGATGGTATTACCTTTGAAAGTAACACCATCGCGCATACACTGTGGTCTATCGTTCATCAAAAAAATGTATTAGCACTGCCGTTTGGTTTTTCTATTAGAACGACCTACCCCGTTGCGCCTATTGTTGGACTCATGTGTTTGGCTTATTATGCAGGTGTATATTATAAATCTCAGCATTATAGTAAAAAAGTGATGAATTACGCGTTTATTTTGGGTATGAGCTGCCTAGCACTTTATTCAATACTACGCGGCTTTAATTTATACGGTGATATGTCACAGTTTTCTACACATACAGATCCACTGCTGACTATTATGTCGTTTTTAAATCCGACTAAATATCCGTTGTCGTTACAATTTATGTTACTTACTGTAGGGCTTGGTTTAATTGCGCTAAAACTATTGAGCCACTTAAAGGCTAGTTTTTCGCAAAATTTTCTGCAAGTCCTAGGTAAAACCAGCATGTTTTCTTACCTCACTCACTTGTATTTGCTGCATGCTATCAGTTGGCTTTTAATACCTGCTCTTGGATTTAACTTTAGTGATATGACCTATGGTGAAACCCTTGTTGGCTTACCATCAGGGTATGGTATGAGTTATATTGCAACCATGGCGATGATAGCTGTAGTGGTTGTGCTTACCGCCTTACTCGCTAAGCGCTACTTAAACTGGAAATATCGCAATAAAAACAGCCTGATTGCTAAATATATTTAGTTATTACGCTGTTGTTTTTAGTCATTAAAAAAGGCGCTAAAAAGCGCCTTGCTAACAAGTATGTGTGCTTAGAACATATCTTGATAGGAATTTGTTGTATTGAATATAATTGCTTTTTCAAAGCCTGGCAGCTGAATGCTGTGCTCATCAATAACAATGTCATTTTCATCAATCAGCCCATCACCAAAACGATAAACTAACGCGTATTGACCTAAATCTGCTTGTTGTTGATAGTGCTGTTGTGCTTCTTTTACCGTTGCATGTTTGCTGGTATAGAGCCCCATCATTTCATCGCCATGACGCTTAGTAAGCATCTGCATCGTTACTTTTGCTGAAAGCACTGTGGCTGTTGCATTATTACCACCAAACCCTTTAGAATTTATAAATGCAATATCCATATCACCACAATCATAGTGACTGTTACGAATATCTAAATGATCTGCATAAACATCATCAGCCACTTTATCTATAGTGGTAATACCCGGCATAATATTATGACTAAATACACCTAAGGCAATGGCAAGCTGATCGCCACTGGCAGGTGCTATAGTATGGCCAACATACGCTTTAGGGGCGGTTACTTTCCAATTATCTATTGCAAATGTTTGCGCTACTTTATGATAAATTAACGACTCAGTTACGCGGTTTTGTGGTGTGCTTGAACCATGGGCTAAAATAAAGCTACGTTGCTGTAATGCCTCTTTACCTAGTAAGCTACTGGCAAGTGCAGCCGATTTTGCCATGGTAATGTAGTTACCAGGCCCAGGTGAAGTAATTGATTTTTTTACTCCATCGGCGTTAACAAATACATCAGGCACACAGCCCATAATGTCTGCACCTAGTTCAAGTGCCAGCGCATCATCCATTAATATAGCCACTTGTGCGCCTTCACCTAAAGTAAAGCCACAGTTTTCGCCAAATGGGCGGCTGCTTCTACGATAATCAGGTTCATCGTCATTACTTAAATCATCTAAGCGGCGCAAACCTTCAATATTAGCCAGCGCACTCATATTGCCAAAGCCTTCAACCACTTCAGGGGTAATCGCACATTCTACACTTGCCACAATTGCAACACGTGTGCGCCCCGCTTGTATATCATTTACTGCTGCGCGCAAGTTATATAAAAAAGTAGCACACGCACCCGATGTAGAAAAAGTAGTCCCTACATTGCCCGTAACATAGGCATTGATAAAATCAGTCGACATTGTATTTAAACCCAGTGCTAGCTGCTTAGTGCTGACACGATCACCCTGCTGGCGCGCTTTGACT
Organism: Pseudoalteromonas sp. BSi20439; assembly: GCF_000241165.1. Classification (NCBI taxonomy): domain Bacteria; kingdom Pseudomonadati; phylum Pseudomonadota; class Gammaproteobacteria; order Alteromonadales; family Pseudoalteromonadaceae; genus Pseudoalteromonas; species Pseudoalteromonas sp. BSi20439. The sequence goes on along the minus strand of NZ_BADW01000123.1, from coordinate 26,268 downwards.
AACCCACCTAAGCCTTTATCGTCCATTTGGCCAATAACCGATGCTGAATAGGTACCAATTTTATCAGGCTCAACACTATTCATAATGTATTGCCAATCAAGTCCGGTTGATTTTATTGCATCGGTGGCAGCAAAAATAGTGGCTTGTAAACCACGAGGTTGGTAGCGGCTATTGTACATAATTGACGGATCAAACCCTGTGGGTAGTTGCCCAGCAGATTTAATTGGGTTATCACGAGTAGAATCATGTTTAATATCAAATTGAGCAGCAATAGTTACTTTCACTTTTTTATTTACAAGTTCTTCTACGTGCCAACTTTCAGGAACTGGCGAAGGTAAATCACGACGGCGTGTTTCAAACACAATCGCGTTTTCATCCGATGCGGTTAACGTCATTTTTTGCTGCCATGGCGTGGCATCTACATCAAAATGTTGTTTTTCAATTTTACGAATTAATGTACCTGCAATAATTTGCTCACCAAAACGTGCTTCTATGTCGCTTTGCTCAACATTATTGCCTTGCATGTCTTGTAGTTGTCCATTCACAGCACTCACTAAATTCATTAATGTGGCAAGGCCTAAAAATGTTTCTTGGCGAGCTTGAGACTCTAAGCTATCTAACACGATACGACGATAACCTTGGTGAAAAGAAGTACGGCCAGCGGCATTAATGCCTCCCATGCCGACAATGACGGGTAATGCGGTCATAATTTACCTTTAAAAAAAACGTGTTATAAGAATATGAAGTTAGTTTAAATGGATTACGCACACATCTTTGTGCTTTAATAGCCAAATATTAAGTACAAAAGGCCAAAAACAACTGGTCGGAGCATTTAAATGAGCAATAACCCAACAAATCCACCATTAAATATAGCCATTGCTGTTTACTCGCACCTACTGGTAACTAGTTTAACCCTGCCAATTGAAATGCTCCGAGCAGGTGAAGCGTTCGCCAAAGGGCACACTAGTAAGCAACACTTTAGAGCGCTGAATATTCATTTAATTGCTAAAAATATGGCTCCTATTGCAACCAGAACAGGTTTAGCCATCGTGCCTGATTGCAGCAGTGATAACGCCCCCTATTGCGATTTAATCATTGTTCCGGGTATTTGGCGTAATCCACGCCCGGTTGTTAAAACGAATCAACCAATAGTTAATTGGCTCAATGAGAGTTTTACGATGGGAAGCCATATTATTGGTGTTGGTACCGGCAATTGTTTGCTCGCAGAAGCCGGTTTACTTGATGGTCACCCTGCAACCACTCACTGGCATTATGCCAAGCAATTTTCTCAAGATTATCCAAACGTTAGCTTAAAACCTGATTTTTTTATTACCCAATCAGAGCGCATGTATACGGTAGCCAGTTTAAATGCCTTAGCTGACGTTATTGTTCATATTATTAGCCAATACTATGGTAAAGAAGCGGCGCAGCATGTTGAGCGGAACTTTTCACATGAAATACGTAAACCCTACGAAGATCAACGCTATTTAGAAGGCGCCGTTAACCGACATGCTGATGAACTTATTGCACAAATACAATTTTGGTTAAAAACTAATTTATCTAGTGAGTTAGATTTACAAGAAGTCGCGGCACAATTTAGCTTAAGCTACCGCACGTTTACACGCAGGTTTCGACTTGCTACAAATCAAAGCCCTATAGAGTATTGGCAGCAGCTACGTGTTGAAGGTGCAAAAGAATTACTGGCCTCATCAAACTTATCAATTCAGGAAGTCGCGTTAGAAGTTGGCTATAACGATCAAGGACACTTGACCCGTGTGTTTAAAAAGGTATTGAGCCAAACCCCGAGCGAATACAGAAAAGTAGTCAGACGAAAGTTATTTGGTTAATGTTTCTTTGCCCTTGTTTGATATTTTATTCAGGCCGTTGACAACGCAGTTTCGACCGTTGTTTTTAGCTAAATATAAATAATTATCGGCTAATCTTAAAATTTCACTCAGGTGAGTATGCTCATGTGCATCAATACCGACCAAGCCAATACTGATAGTGATGTTTAACGTGCTCTGCATATAAGTAAATTGATGATTTTGTATGTCAGTTCTTAGCTTATCCATTGTGATTATAGCGACCTCTATGTCGTCATTTACCACCAATGTAAATTCTTCACCGCCAAAACGATAAACATGTTCATCGCCTAAATGTTTTTTAAATAACTGCGTTAATTGCACCTACACTGCATCACCGGCATCGTGCCCATATTTATCGTTTACTTTTTAAAAAAATCCAGATCAGCCAAGGCAAAACAATAGGGGTTAGAAAAGTCGATATGGTTATGAAAATGGCTTTTAAAAGCACGCCGGTTATAAGCCTGCGTTAAGCTGTCGCGTAATGCTAAATTAATAATTTCCTCTTGATTAGAGGCTCTCATCGATTCAAAAACATGTGAAACACCCCACACAATAATATACGTCAGCGAAAGATTAATGATGAGCTTAAAATTTATTTCAACTAACCGTTTGTCGATCACATAAAACAGCAGTAACAACGTAATCAAAAAGCTAAAGCTGCTTATAAAGCCATGCTTTTTTCCAAACAATAAGCAAACCAATACAGGAAGAGTACACACCCAATGCGATATGCCAGTCTCTAAGTTAATTGCGGTGATAGCAAGCAACACAACTGCAAAGTAAGTATAAATAACAGCATAGCGATGCCATAATTTAGAGCGATTTGTTCTCGTTTGGTGATACGTATAAATACAAAAAAAGCTAATGCAAGTTCAATAAAGCCCAAAACATAATTTTTACTCATAAACACATTAACGTAAGCGACAACTAAAGCAACTAATGTAATTATTAAGCTTATATTTTTGAATACGGTTAATCTGACTGATTCTGTTTTATCAAATGAATGCTGATGCATTAATATCCCTTTAAATTATTACCTCCCATAAACTTCAAGCATATCAGCCTAGGATTAAAAAATAGATAATAACTACAACTTATATGTAAGCCTACTTACTATAACAGCTAATATTAGCCTAAATTTAAATATGCGTGAACAAAGATTGATAGGCCTTGATTAGATCTTTTTATATATATAAATTATAGTATTACTCATTAGGTGTAGTGGTATTAACATAGGGAGATAGCCGATGGATGAATTAACCAATTTGCTTGTCGAACAACACAACAATGCATCCATTAAGGCTAAACTAGCTAACTTACTCACTTTGGTTCGTAAACATTTAGATATGGATGTTGCTTTTATATCTGAATTTATTAACGATGAGCGTGTTTTTAAAGTGGTCGATAACCCCTCTGAAAACCAAATTGTTAAAGTGGGTAATGCCGATCCGATTAATGAAACGTATTGCCAACAAATCACCGACAACAAGCTTAGCCCTATTATTACTAATACCAAAGCAAACCCAATAACCAAAGCGATGCCGGTTACAAAAAAATTAGGTATAGGGGCATATATAGGTGTACCTATCAACCTGTCGAACGGGAAATTATATGGTACGTTTTGTTGTTATAAATCACACCATGATGAGAGCTTAAATGAGCGCGATTTATCTTTTTTAAATATTATTTCAGAAATAGCGACCGGATTAATTGAAAAGAGTTTAGATAAAAGCGTATCGTACAACCACACAAAATCAACTATTGAGCAAATTATTAGCGATAATGATATTAGTATCTATTTTCAGCCTATTTATAGTCAACTAAATAATAAAGTTGTAGGTTTTGAATCACTTGCTCGGTTTTTTACCACTCCTTATAAAACCCCTGATATATGGTTTAAAGAAGCAAGTAAGGTTGGCTTAAATGAAGCATTAGAAATGCTCGCTATTAAAAATGCAGTCGCAGACATGGCACAGTTAAATGATACAACTTACATTGCCATTAATTGCTCGCCTTCGCACATTCTTAGCGGTGCACTTGAAAATACATTACAAAACATTGACTGCACTAGGCTAGTATTAGAAATTACTGAGCATTCGCCAATCTCAAACTACGAAAAAATGCGAGCAGCACTTAGGCCTCTCAGAAACAAAGGTCTGCGCTTGGCCATTGACGATGTAGGCGCTGGCTTTTCCTCTTTTCAGCACATACTAGAGCTTGAGGCCGATATTATAAAATTAGACATTAGCCTGACTCAAAATATAAACACAGACGATCGTAAATTTTTACTGGCAAAAGCACTGTGTGGATTTGCAAAAGCAATCGACTGCACCATTGTTGCCGAAGGGATCGAAACCGCAGAAGAACTCAACTCGTTAAGAATACTCAATGTAGACAGTGTACAAGGTTATTTTATTGGCCGCCCCGCACCAATTGAAGATGCGCTTAGCTTCCAAAACAAAGCACTACCCGCATAAAAACGCCACTATTTAGTGGCGTTCGCTATCTATACTGTCTTTTCGATAATAACGTTTGTGATAACTTTTTACTTTAGCATGCACACCTTTGCTGAGGCTTTTAAACTTAGCTTCGAGCACATCAACACCATATAAAATACCAACCACCAATATAGAAAGCTTAATTGCAGCACCTAAGTTTTCGGTTGCTATCATCACCCCAATAGACGCGAGCACCCAAATAGTGGCAGCGGAGGTAACCCCTACTACTGCACCGTCTTTTGCTAGCATAACGCCTGCGCCTAAAAAGCCAATACCCGTGATTATTTGCCCCACTACACGAGAATGATCAATCACATCTCCTTGTAAGTTAAACGCCGTTGATAAAAACAAATATGTACCTAAGGTTATTAACGCTGATGTGCGAATACCTACAGGTTTGCCACGCAATTGCCGTTCTATACCAATAATAGCACCACAAAAAGCCGCCGTACCAATAGCTGCCCACGAGTATGGGGCTACATCGATAAAATCTAAAAATGTCACTTAAAATCCTAATCTATTATTTTTTACCAATAGCAACTGCCGTTCTAAGCCTTTGACTACCAAAAGCCGACATTTTACTAAAATCGCTGCGTGCAATTGGCACATATTGACAGTCAATCGCTAATTGATTGTCGTTACCTGGTTCGCAAAACGGGTCATGTACGTACACACAGTGCGCATCTAAATGAGTAACACATACCCAATGCGGTGATTTTTTTCCATCAAACCGATAAGTGCTTATTAACAGTAACACACTAAAACCTTGGTTTAACCACGTTTCTATATCGGTTAGTTCAACATCTTTATAGGTAACAGGAATATTAGCCGAGGCTATGCCTTCAACAAATTGCTGATGTACTGTCGCCAGCACCATTTTTTTATTATCACTGCGTACCCCATCTAAAAATAATGGCTCTGAGGTATTAACAATGACCTCACTTTTAAATCCCCGTTTATTTGCAGCCAATGCCAAGCCAAACGGATGACAACCGCCATGTCCCGAGGTCATAAAAATGGTGGTGCCTTCACGCCATAAGGCTAATTCATGTGACTGACTCAGCTCTGTGCTGTTATCAAGCGAGCCCATTGCCATTAATAACGCAGCAGGTCCACAGGTAAACTCGGTGGTTTGCTGATACCATGGCGTTAAACGCTCAACTTGCAATTCGCTGGTTTGGCGAATGTTTTTTTGCATGCGCAAGGCATCACTGTGATCATCGTAATAATCACTATATTGACCAAAAACACGATACCCTACACTTTTATAAAGCCCTATGGCACTGTCGTTATTTACCGCCACTTCTAAACGCAAATAAATACGCCCACGCTCACTAGTGACTTTTTCAAGCGCTTTAAGCAGCGTTTTAGCGATTCCTTTGCCCTGCATCGTCGGTAATACGGCTAACGAATACAAACGCGCTAACCGCGTGCCTTTATGGCACCACACCAAACCGTAACCACATAATTGCGCATTGTGCTCGGCAACTAATAAAATCCCATGTTTAGCACTAAGCCAACGCTTTAAACTTCGCGCACTAAGCTTATCGTTACTAAAGCAGGCATTTTCAAGCGCCACTAAGGCGTTTAAATCACTCGCGCTTGCAGGGCGAATACTAATACCCGCTCCTGCAAAAATCGTTATATCAGACAATGCGTTAAGCATTAGCCGCGACCTCGTGCTTCAAGGCGCTGTTTAAACTCATCCATAATGATCATGTATAACTCATCACCTAAGTAACCATCTTCTACTTTGTGATCAATACTTGGGTTATCGTTTACTTCCAACACATACGCACGGCCTTGATGCTCTTTTACATCCACACCGTATAAACCCTTACCCACGGTTTTACATGCTTTTAAAGCAGCATCCAGTACAGCTTTAGGTAATTCAAACGTAGGTAATGTTTCAAAGCCACCAGAGAAAAAGCGTTTTGCGTCATGGTTATATATTTGCCAATGGTTACGCGCCATTAAATAACGACACGCATAAATAGCACGACCATTAAGTACCCCTACACGCCAATCGTATTCTGTGTACATGTACTCTTGCGCCAGAACTAACGCACTTAAAGCAAATAATTCACTAAGCTTAGCTTCTAATTCATCACGATTAGCAACTTTATACACGCCTTTTGAAAACGACCCTTCTGGCATTTTTAATACCAGCGGATAAGTAAACGACGCTTCTAGTTGCTCAATTGTGTCTTTTGATTGTTCTGCCACCACCACGGTTTTTAAGCTCGGTACTTTCTGATAATTAAATGCATCATGTAAGTACACTTTATTACAGCATCGTAAAATAGACTCCGCATCGTCAATCACCACTAAACCTAAGCTTTGCGCTTTACTTGCAAGACGGTAGGTTGGGTGATCAATCGCTGTTGTTTGGCGAATAAACAACGCATCAAATTGGGCAATATTGTCTATTTCCTCAAAGCTGAGTGCTTTTGCGTTAATACCATGTTTCGCTGCTGCTTTTATAAAACGGGCTATTGCATCTTTATCACTTGGCGGTACTTTTTCGTTATGATCAACCAATATCGCCATATCCCAACGGAAACGGCGCTCTACTTTACCAATTCGCCACTGTGTTTGGGTAAACTCATTTAGTTTTTCAACAAAATCAGTGTGTTGCTGCTCGCTCAAGGACGCTAATGATCCTTGTTGTAATAGGCCTTGCTCATCTACAAATAAAATAGGCGCTGGATATTGTTTAAATACCGATTTAGCGGCTTTAGCTTGTTGTTCATTTCCCGCGTGACCAAAATAAACAGCACCATCAATATGGCCAATATTTTGTAATGACGCTTGATTGCTTCGAAGCGCGTTAATTGTTTTTACACTCGGTAATACTTGATGCTTGCGTGCCTCAGCAAGTAACGAACAGTAATAGCCTTTACTTAAATACTGGCTAGCATCACATAGATTTATTATGCGGGTTTTTGGTTCGTTGCGTTTGGGGTAATCTCGTAAATAGGTGTCAAATGTAATGACATTTTCAAATGAAAGAGCAAGCGTTTGCTCATTGTTATCAACCACAATTAAGGTTTTAAACACGACTTTTCCTAGTTAAGTCAAAATATACAAAGCAGCCTTGCTAATCACTTAGCTCAGCGAATAAAACAGCAAATAGAAACACCTATCGCACTAAGTGCAGCAAATAGCAAATCACTTAATACGATAGGTGCTTTAACGAATATCTACTATAAACGTTAGCGCTTAAATTGCTTAAGCGACAGGTGATTTATAAGCCCTTTTTTACATCCACACAAACGAGATATTTTTAGCGTGAAGATAAAAATATTTGATGAACTTTTTTATTGTTAATTTGTGTTTTAAAATAGCCAAAATTTACCACTAAAAGTGATCATCATGTCTCTTCCCGCTTGCCCTAAGTGCCAATGTGAATACGTTTACGAAGACCAACAACTGCTTATATGCCCAGAATGTGCCTATGAATGGAATCCAAATAATACAAGCGATGAAGACGCTATTTTGGTAACAGATACAAACGGCACTTTACTAGCCGATGGTGACAAAGTAACCGTTGCCAAAGATTTAAAAATTAAAGGTAGCTCACAAGTTATTAAAATTGGCACCAAGGCCTTAGTAAGACGTGTACTTGATAAAAAAGATCATGAGCTTGACTGTAAAGTAGATGGCATAGGTGAAATGATGGTGACGGCTAAATTTGTTAAAAAAGCCTAAACCCATTGAGATAAACAATTAAATACAGCAATAACCAGTGTAATCTTGGCGCTTTATTGCATTAACAAACTGACATACACTTTAACTAATTGATTTTCAGCGCCTTTTAAAAAATTGAAAATCTATATTCAGTTCTCATAGTGGTGTGTTAGTTGTCTAGTATTACTACTTCTGCTTTGTAAAAGTGTGATTTTGCGCTTTGCAAAACATCGGCAGTAAACTTTGAGTTTGGCACTGGTATATCAATAACATTGCCACTTTTACAAAATAAAGTAACGGTATTTGACGCTAGCTGTATTTTAATTATCGCCCCTTTAGGAATAAGCTGCATTCTACTTTTATTATTATTGAACCAGTGAGGTTTTTTGCAAAGTAGAACGTTTTCTCCAATATCAGAAAAAACACGCTCAGGCCTAAACGTTAAGTACTTTATAAATAAAGCCGTGAGTAAAACACCCGTAATTGTGACGGTAAAAATCCCTATCTCCATAATATTCCCTTAAATTTATGTCCTTTATTTAACTGCTTATCCGTTAATGATTATCAGACTCAAGCAAATCTTATAAGTTCACGCTATAAATGCCTTAGTTGTGATTGAGTGAAACCGGCTAACATCGAGTTATAAACACTCCTTAACTAGTTTATTATATTAGCTTATTAGATGACACAGTTAATGTTTGATCGTAAGCATTTTGATTAAAGTTACTTGAGTGTGGGTTCATAAAACCATGTAAGTAATTAACATGCTTTACATTAACATTAGCTTTTGTTGCCAGCTCAACGTGCAGTGATTTAACATCAAAGTGCGGTTCATAATGCGGAAGTATAAGTTCAATCTCAAACTGTGGTTGTAAGTCTGTATGGTGCCTAATTTGCGAGCTGTAAAAACAAATGCCCTAAACTATCGTTTTAATCGCCGGATGTGCAGACATTGACCAAATTGCCGATGCGCCAACACTAAAACCAATCAATATGATGTTACCAGCGAGTGGTTTAATCGCTTTTTGTAAAATAGCGACATACTCATCAAGGCTAATATGCTGACTAAAATACTCATAGGCCTGCTGTTCATTGTAAAATGCCATATCCACCCCGCCATAGGGTTCGACAATAGACTGAGCGTTTAGCTCTTCAGCTAATGCTTTTAAAGCCGCTGTTTTACCAAATATATCATTAACCAAAACTAAGTTCATAAACGGCTCATCTTTAATTTTATTCTTTAAGTTTCAGGCAATTATTTAACAAAGAGGCCTACGAGATGCTGCGTCTCAGAGTAAGAGACAAATAAATACTACATTCAAAGCACTTTAACCACATCGTAACTATGTTTTACATCACCGAGTGTTAAACTAACTTCATCATCGACTTGTTTACCTAATAACTGTTGGCCTAATGGTGCACCAGAGGTAAGTACTTGAATAGTTGTGCCTTTAATATCAACGGTTAATCCACCAGCTGCAGGGCCTAAATAAAACCATTTTTGTGTGCCTGCATCATCTTCTAAACACACCAATGAACTGACTGCTATTGTGCCTGTAACGGCGTCGTTGTAGATGGCTTCAAATAGTTGTATTTCTTTATAACACTCATTCACCCGATCAGCGTGACCTTGCGCTAAATACGCAGCTTCAAGCCCGAGCGTATCATATTGAGTTTCTGCAATACTTTCTTCGTGGGTCGCGGTATCGTGGGCTGTTTGAGCTGCAATTTTCGCAGTATTGAGCTGCTCTTCTAAGGCAAAACGCAGGTGCTCTGTAACATGGGCTTTATTCATTTGGAGAATTCACTCAATTCGATAAAAATAATTTGCTATTTTATACCAATCTGCTTGGATATGGGACCTATTTTAACGATAAGAAAATTGCTCTATAACTAGGCAAAATTTTTGACATCTAGTTGTTCTAAATGAAAAAATTTTAACAACGTTATAGGGGGATTTAATTCGTTAAATTGTTCAAATATTTATGTAGGTTGGTATTAGCATTGTTGCTACACCTAACACTATCCCTTTGCTGTGTAACAACAATGCTGATTTAAGCCTATGGCATATCCATTAATGCCTGCGTTTGCTGATCCACTTGCTTATCGTAGTTTTTAGCACTTAACCCAAGTAGCTCGGGTAATGTAGCAGCAATACAGATAGACGACAGCGTGCCTACAACTATTCCTGCAAACAAAGCAATGGCAAACCCCTGCAGCGGCGCCCCGGCTAACAGCCAAACACTTGCCACCGTAGCTAGCGTAGTCCCGGAGGTAATGAGCGTACGGGTTAAGGTACTTTTAATTGCGCTATTTATGATACTGCTTGGTTTGAGCGTGATGTTTGTTGGTATGCGCAACAGCTCGCGCACCCTGTCACCCACTATTATTGAGTCATTTAGTGAGTAGCCAATAATCGCCAACAAACTGGCTAAAACGGTTAGGTTAAACTCTATTTGTAACCATGCAAATAAGCCAACCACTAGCACCAAGTCATGTAATAAAGCCACCACAGAGCCTAATGCCAAACGCCATTCAAAACGAACAGCTAAATAAATCATTACCGCAACCATAGCAGCAAATAATGCTAAGCAGCCTTGTTCAAATAGTTCATCACCCACTTGAGAGCCAATATAAGCCGATGATAAAACTTCAGCATTTATAGCAGGGTTTTGGCTAATCGCGGTTTTCCAAGCATCATTATTAGCTTCCTCACTTGGCGCTTGCGTTAATTGAAAATGATTATTGCCCTGTGCTGTAAGTTCAAATTCACCTTGATGGTTTTTAGCAATAAATTGCTCAAGCTGTTTTAGTTCAACACCTTGGCTGGTGGTAAACTCTGTTAAGTATCCACCCGTAAAATCAAGGCCAAAGTTTAGCCCTTTTTGTGCAATGGTGAATACCGATAACAACACAAACATGGCACTTATAAGCAAGCCTGTATAACGCATACGTGACCCTGTCTCACATTTTAAAAAAGTGTTAAGCATGCGCGTTTACTCCTGCTTTTTTACCCAGCTTTAAATATAAGCTTTGGCTTAAATATTTCGATACATACACACCAGTAAATACCGATGTGATAAGACCAAGCGCCAACGTTATCGCAAAGCCTTTTACAGGGCCATAACCTATGCCATATAAAATAATCGCGGTGATCATGGTGGTAATATTGGCATCTAAAATCGTATTCGCAGCTTGTTTATAGCCCTCTTGTATCGCTTGATACGGGGGACGACCTTTGCGACGCTCTTCTTTTATGCGTTCAAATATAATCACGTTAGTATCAACCGCCATTCCTATAGTTAATACTAAGCCTGCTATCCCTGGAAGAGTTAAAACCACCCCAGGTAATAACGACATTAGCCCCACTAAAGAGGTTAAATTTAAAATTAACGCAACATTTGCAATAAGCCCTAAACGGCGGTACCACAGTGCCATAAACGCAAGTGTTAAACCCATGCCTAACATTAACGCTGCTAATCCATTATTAATATTGTCTTGGCCAAGGCTTGGGCCAATAGTTTGCTCATGCACTATCGTTACAGGCGCAGTAAGTGATCCTGCGCGTAGTAGTAGCGCTAAATCGGCAGCGGCTTGTTGGCTCTGCATATTGGTTATACTAAACCGTGAGCTTAAATGCTGGGCAATGTTCGCCACATTAATAACTTCGCTTTTTTTAACCACTTCACCTTTAGCATTTTGTGAATACTCTGAATAGAGCGTTGCCATCGGTTTGCCTATATTTGCCTTTGAAAACGCCGACATAGCATCGCCACCTTGGCTATCTAGGCTCAGTTGTACCAAAGGTTTACCCCAATCATCACGGCCTATATTAGCGTTATTAATATGCTCACCGGTAAAAATAGGCACAGGGTCGAGCTTGATAGTCCCACCCGATTGCAAATTGAACGTTTGCCCGCCACTCTCTTTAAGTTGATAAAACCCCAATGACGCGGTAGCACCTATTATACGTTTTGCCTCAGCTGGGTCTTGTACGCCGGGTAGCTCAATGCGAATGCGCTGCTTACCTTGGCGCTGTGTAACGGCCTCGGTTATGCCGAGCTCTTCTATGCGTGAACGAAGCGTAGTGAGTGTTTGGCTCATCACTTCTTTATCAAATGCGCTACGCCCTTGCTCAGAATAACTCACTTTAACGACCTGTAAGTTGTCATTAGTTGCTGTGGTAGTAGTGAGGTTTTCAAAACGGCTTTTAAGATCGCTAATAACTGTGATTAGCTTATCGGTCGCACTCTCTAATGCACTTATTTCAAATCCTTGGTTAGTCTGCTGCGCTTTAACGCCATAGGCTTTTTGTTTAACAATAATGGCTTTTGTTTGTTGATATGCACTGAGCAATTGCTCATCAATGGCTTTATCTAAATCAACATCAAGTACAAACAATACCCCGCCGTTTAAATCAAGACCCAGCTTTATAGGCGATAAACCAAACTCTTGTAACCAAATAGGGCTGGTTGCATGTTCAACAATTTTAACCTGTGTATTTGGGTAATTTGATTTTAAAGCCGCTTGAGCTTGGGCACTTTGCGTAGGCGTATTTAAAAGCACATTAATTGTTGCTTGGTTTTCTACCCCTCGGCTGACCTCAAACCCTTGGCTATTTAAAAAGCTAACTAGGTTCTCAGTACTTGGCAATGCTTGCGTTTTAACCTCAGAAGCTGCACTAATATGCAACCATGACTTATTCGGATATAAATTAGGTAAGGCGCTTATTGCTAGTAAAACCAATACAATCAGCATGGCTACATAGCTTAATTTAAATTTAGCCATAAATGGCTTTTTATCTTTTTTTAGACTTAACATAGTTATTCCTTATTACTCGGCATAGCCCAGTAACGTACCTATTAGGCACAATTAATCTGCAGGTCAAAACGCGAAGCGTTAAAACCAATTAAATTAAATAAGAAACATTAAGCGTGGTAGGTGGTTACAGCGGTGTATAACAGGTTAGCGTCTTTCCAGCCGCTCAAGCGCGACTTTTTACTTTTAAATACCCAGGTATACCAAGGCTGACTTATGTTGACTGCTTGCGGTCGCAAAAAAATATGCCTACACCCATTTAGGGCAAAAAACTCATGCACTACATCGTATTCAGGATCGCCCTGCGCACTGTGTAAAAATAAAAATGAGTTATTGGCTGTTAGCCTAGGTTGATGCGCATCAAAATCAGAATGCTTTGAGTTTTTATGCTGTAAATCGCCAAGCGATTTTGTAGGTACGGAAATGTTAGTTAAATGGTCAACATTGATAACATCGCTATAACTGCTTTGGTTACTGTTTAATTCGTGCTTTACGCCCATAGCATGGCTTTGCACACTAAAGAGTGCAGCAAAAAACAAGCAAGTAGCTAAAAAAACGCGAAATTTAAACATTGGTCATTTAAAACTAAAATAAAGGATAGCTAGTATATAAGGGCAGCTAATTAAAATACAATAGCAGTTCTTAAGCTAATTCATTTATAAAAACAAATACTGAGATCCTCGATGCGCTCCAGACAAAGTTCAGTAAAACGCCCCGACGCCATGAATTTAAAACAAAGCATTCAAACTCTTTGGCCTTATATCACTAAGTTTAAAGGCCGTGTGCTGATTGCTATATTAGCGCTCATCGGTGCTAAAGGCGCGACATTACTCATGCCATGGGCTTTAAAAGAAATAATTGATTCGGTTGATAAATCAATTAATCCACTACTTCTTGTTCCTACTTTATTACTCGTTATGTACGGCGCATTGCGCTTTGCTAGCGTATTTTTGGGTGAAGTACGCGATGCGGTATTTTCGCGAGTCACCGAGCATGCCATGCGAGATATTGGACTTAAAGTGTTTAAACATTTGCACTCATTAGATTTAGCTTTTCATTTAGATAGGCAAACTGGCGGCATAAGTCGAGACATAGAGCGCGGCACCAGTGGCTTAAGCTTTTTAATGCGTTTTTTAATGTTTAATATTGTGCCCACGTTGTTTGAAATAATGACTGTGGCGATTATTTTTGGCAGCTTGTTTTCTATTTGGTTTGCGCTGATCACCCTATTGGCTGTGGCTATTTATATTTTTTTTACCGTGACGGTTACCCAATGGCGAAACCGCTTTATTCGTGAGTCAAATGCTGCCGACAACCAAAGTAACACCCGTGCCATCGACAGTTTATTAAATTACGAAACCGTAAAATACTTTAATAATGAACAGCATGAAGCTAAAACTTACGATACGTTTTTAGCAACATGGGAACAAGCTCGATTAAAAAACAGACTCTCGTTACTGGCGCTAAATTCAGGGCAAGCGCTGATCATTGCGTGTGCCATAACCGCATTAATGTGGCTTGGCGCTAATGAAGTGGTTACCGGCGAGTTAACGATTGGTGAGCTGGTAATGATCAATGCGTATATGATCCAATTATTTTTACCGCTTAACTTCTTGGGATTTGTATACCGTGAAATACGCCGTGCCCTTACTGACCTTGAAAACATGCTTGGGTTATTAAATACCTCCCCCAAAGTAGCAGATAGCGAAACCGCGCAACCATTAGCACTCAAAAATGGGGCAATTAGCTTTGAAAACGTCAGCTTTAGCTACGATAGCAAGCGTCCTATTCTTAAGAACGTCAGTTTTCATGTAAATCCTGGTGCTAAGGTAGCGGTTGTAGGTGCTAGTGGCGCAGGTAAAAGCTCGTTAGCCCGCTTGTTATACCGTTTTTATGAACTTTCATCGGGCGCTATAAGAATTGATAATCAAGCCATAAACACAGTTACCCTCGCAAGTTTGCGTAAAGCTATTGCCATAGTGCCGCAAGATACTGTGTTATTTAATACCAGCATACGCGAAAATATTCACTACGGCAGACCCAGCGCCAGTGAAGATGAAGTAAACAAAGCTATAAACATGGCGCATCTAACAGACTTTATTAATAGCCTAGATAAAGGCGATAAAACCTTAGTAGGTGAACGCGGACTAAAAGTCTCTGGTGGCGAAAAACAACGTATTGCTATTGCTCGCGCTATTTTAAAACAATCGCCAATTTTAATTTTTGACGAAGCCACTTCGGCGCTGGACTCACAATCTGAGCAAGCCATATTAAATGCTATGCGAGAAGTTGCCTCTAATCATACCAGTATTGTTATTGCGCACCGCTTATCAACAATTACCGATGCCGATACAATTATCGTACTCAAAGCGGGAGAAGTAGTAGAACAAGGTAAACATGATGAATTACTCATGCAAAATGGTGAATATGCGCACATGTGGACCTTACAACAAAAGCAGTCAAAGGCGCAATAAACTAAGCCTCTCGGGTACGATTGAAGTATCTGAGTGCTTTTTTGCTATTTTGCTAGTATTTCATTCATCTTATCGACCGGTACGGTTATTCACCTCAAAAGGTTTGTTTGCAGTGAAGTTATCAATACAATCAAGTAGCTATTTTTATAACAAAAATATAACGAATTAAATAACGTGAATTCATAGGGGAAAATAATGAAAAAGAGTTTAATTGCAGCGGCGCTCGCTGCCACATTTATTACTGGCTGTTCTGAGCCACAAACAACAAAAACTGAGCAAGTAGCAGCAGTTGCAGAAAAGCCACAAGCAACAGAGCAAGCCGAATTAGGCACGTTTGGGGTTGATTTAACTGCGCGTAACGAAGCTGTAAAACCAGGCGACGATTTCTTCATGTACGCCAGTGGTTCATGGTACGACAACTATGAAATGCCAGCAGATAAAACCCGTTACGGTGCATTCTCTGCGCTAGCTGAGCGCAGTGAAGATCGCGTTAAAGAAATTATTGAAGAAATTGCAGCGCGTGAAAACTTAAACGCCGAAGAGCAACTGGTCGCTGACTTTTATAACTCGTACATGGATACTGAGACGCTTAACAAACTTGGTATCACGCCAATTAAGCCGTTGCTTAACGACATCAATTCGGTTGCCTCTACTGATGATTTGGCAAAAGTATTTGGCCAATCTTGGCTTACGGGTTTAAGTGCACCACTTGGTGGCGGTATGTGGTTTAACCGTTTAGATCCCAATAAATACGAAATGTCATTAGGTGCAGGTGGCTTAGGTTTACCTGATCGTTCTTACTACCTTGAAGATGCAGAACGTTTTGTAAAAACCCGTGAAGCGTATGTTGCACATATTGCCGATATGCTTAAATTTGCAAAGGTTGATAATACCACAGAGCGTGCACAAGCGATTTTAGCGCTTGAAACCAAAATTGCAGAAGGTCATTGGCCACGTGAAAAACGCCGTAATCGTGATTTAACCCTAAACCAAGTAAAACGTGATGAGTTAAGTGCGCAATACCCAGGATTTAACTGGGATTTATACTTTGCACAAACAGGTTATAAAGTACCACAATTAAACGTATCGCAGCCTGAACCTGTTAAAGCCATGATTGACTTAATCAATAACGAAGATTTAAGCGTATGGAAAGACTACCTTACATATCATGCGATTAATGGTAACTCACGACTATTATCTGAAAAAATATTTAACACTAGCTTTGCCTTTTATGGAAAAGAGTTAAATGGTCAGCAAGAGCCACGTCCACGCTGGAAACGCGCTATCAGCCAAATGTCTGGCACCAGCTCATTGGGCTTTGCAATTGGTAAAATTTACGTAGATCGTTATTTCCCTGAGTCATCTAAGCAACAAATGTCTGAGCTTGTTGAAAACTTACGCACAGCACTTGGTGAGCGTATTGATAACTTAGATTGGATGGGCGCAGAAACAAAAGTAAATGCGCGTGCAAAATTAGCAGCGTTTGTGCCAAAAATTGGTTACCCAGATGAATGGCAATCGTATGAAGGCTTAAGCATTAGCAACAATGACTTAATGGCTAATGTAAAAAATATGCGTGAGTTTTTCCAAGCTGAAAGTGTAGAAAAAGAGCTGAAAAAGACCGATCGTAATCGTTGGGGCATGACACCACAACGTGTAAATGCTTATTACAATAGTTCGTTTAACGAAATTGTATTCCCTGCCGCTATATTACAACCACCGTTTTTCGATCCAAATGCAGATCCAGCGGTAAACTACGGTGGTATTGGTGCTGTGATTGGCCACGAAATGGGTCATGGTTTTGATGATCAAGGCTCAAAGTCTGACGCTAACGGCATACAACGTAACTGGTGGACTGATGAAGATCGTGCTGCTTTTGATGCTAAAGCCGACAAACTTGCAGCCCAGTACAGCAAATACGAACCAATTCCAGGTAACTTTGTAAATGGCCGCAACAGTTTAGGTGAAAATATTGGTGATGTGGGTGGTTTAGCCATGGCTTATCATGCTTATAAACTAAGCTTAAACGGTAAAGAAGCACCGGTAATTGACGGCGTAACCGGCGATCAACGTTTCTTCTTAGCATGGGCACAAGTATGGAAAGAAAAACGTACTGAACAAAGCATGTTAAACCAATTACGTGGTGGTACGCACGCACCAGGTCGCTTTAGAGCACAAGCGCCTCGTAACCATGACGCTTGGTATAAAGCATTTGATGTAAAACCAGGTGATGAATTATACCTACCAGAAGACGAACGCGTTCGTATTTGGTAATACCCTGACAAACGTTCATCATTTGTTACGAATAAACAACCCGCTTTGGCGGGTTGTTTTATTTTTGGCTTCTGATCAATCTCAATACTTACTAGCCCTGCCCGGCATTTACCTTTAGAATACGGGCTTGCAAATTTTTTCAATTATTTATACATATTAAGGCGAAACGCAGATGGGAAGAGCTTACCAAAACAAAAAAGATTCAATGGCTAAAACTGCGGGTGCTAAAACTAAAGTTTATTCAAAATACGGTAAAGAAATTTATATTTGTGCAAAAAACGGCGGTGTTGATCCAGATGGAAACTTAGCACTGCGTCGTTTAATTGAACGCGCTAAAAAAGACCAAGTACCGGCTCACGTAATTGAACGTGCTATTGATAAAGCCAAAGGTGGCGGCGGTGAAGACTATGCTGCCACGCGTTACGAAGGCTACGGGCCAGGTAACTGTATGATTATTGTTGACTGTTTAACCGACAACAACAAACGTACTTTTGCTGATGTACGTGTATGTTTTACCAAAGCAAACGCTAAAATTGGCGCACAAAACTCAGTTTCACACTTGTTTGATCACCTTGCTATTTTTGTGTTTGACGGTGACGACGATGAAACCGTACTTGAAGCACTGATGATGGCAGATGTTGATGTTACCGACGTTGAAGTAGAAGACGGCAAAGTGACCGTATTTGCACCGCACACTGAATACAACAATACCCGCACAGCACTTGAAGAAATGGGTGTTACAGAATTTGATGAAGACTTAATTGCCTTTGTACCTCAAGTTGAAGCCCCTATTGAAGGCGAAGACGTTGAAGTTATGGAGCGCTTTTTAGCCATGCTTGAAGATTGTGATGACGTACAAAACGTTTACCATAATGCTCAATTTTAATCGTTAAGCAAATAACCTGAACTTTTGATAATAAATGTTTAAAGGCCAACTTAGTTGGCCTTTTTGTTTTATGTAAAATGGATTAGTTAATTTTGAATACCCTGACAAAGCTACGTACCGGTGCCTTAACTGGTGTTAGTCACTTACAATTGGCTGAAAACCTCACTGACTTTCCAGAAGAAATTTTCACTCTTGCCGATACCCTTGAAGTGCTGGACTTATCAAACAATCAATTAAGCGATTTACCCGCTAACTTTGCTAAACTTACAAAGTTAAAACGGTTATTTTTATCATTTAACCAATTTCAGCATATTCCTCGTGTATTAAGTCAATGCCCTGAATTAATAATGATAGCCTTTAAAGGGAATCAAATTACTGAATTTAGTGAGCATAGTCTGCCACAAAGCACTCAGTGGTTAATATTAACTGACAATCAGCTTACTCAATTACCTGACTCTATGGGTGAACTAACCAAACTTAAAAAGCTAGCGCTGGCAGGAAACCAACTCACCCATTTACCCGTGACTATGCAAAACTGTACAGCACTAGAGCTGGTGCGTTTAAGTGCTAATACACTAACCCAACTTGATGACTGGCTATTTGAACTCCCTAAACTGACTTGGTTAGCGTTTGCAGGGAATGAGTTCAATCGCTCACAACAACTTAACCATGAGTTATTCCCGCGTACACCATTAACTGAGATTGAACTGGATAAAGTTATTGGCCAAGGTGCATCGGGTATTATTCATAGTGCCCAATGGCAAAATAGCACGATTGCCGTAAAACTGTTTAAAGGCGCTATAACCAGTGATGGTTATCCATTAGACGAAGTTAACTGTTGCTTACAAGCACAGTTACACCCAAACTTAATTAAAGTGCTTGCTTATATTGAACACAATGAGCAACTTGGGTTAGCTATGGAGCTTATTGACCCTAGCTACGTTAACTTAGGGCTGCCTCCTAGTTTAGAAACCTGCACACGAGACACCTTCAAAGATGATTGCCATTACAGCACGGCAACAATTTATGCTATTGCTAAGCAGCTCGTCAGTACTGTTGCTCACCTACACCAGCATACACTTAGCCATGGCGATATTTATGCGCATAACATTATGATCAATGAAAATGATGAAATAGTGTTTGGTGATTTTGGTGCGGCGACAAACTTAGTCACGCTCAGTAACTACCAACAGCAACAAATGCAACGCATAGAAGTCCGTGCTATAGGCTGTT
This sequence comes from Pseudoalteromonas sp. BSi20439, assembly GCF_000241165.1. NCBI lineage: Bacteria > Pseudomonadati > Pseudomonadota > Gammaproteobacteria > Alteromonadales > Pseudoalteromonadaceae > Pseudoalteromonas > Pseudoalteromonas sp. BSi20439. The sequence goes on along the minus strand of NZ_BADW01000123.1, from coordinate 6,530 downwards.
TAATTGATGATTTACTCTCTACCTGTAACGAACAAAGCGAAGAGGTGATCCACCTACAACATATTGCAAAGCAATGCATGAATGAAAATAGTACAAAACGCCCTTCGTTTGAATATCTGGCGGGTTGTTTATGATCCCAAGCTAAAATCATTTGTTATACCAATTCGCTTAATTAAGCGGTCTATTTTGAGGCTGGAAAAACGAGTTGATAGCTAGGAAAAAAATTCGCTATTTAGTTGTTCTCGGCAATTGCTCCTGCATTGCTCTACCTTCTGCATCCATGCAGTCGTAAATGAGAATTTTTTAACACAGGTAGCGACACGTTTAGCCCCGCAAAATGATTAAGTATTATTGCGGATTGGTATTATAAATAAAAAAAGCCACGCAGTGCGTGGCTTGGCTGGATAAAGTAAAATTTAACTACACGGAAAAATTATAAATAAGCACCCAGCGCTTTAACTTGATCTAACATGCGGTTTGAGAAACCCCATTCGTTGTCGTACCACGCCATTACTTTAACTAATTTACCATCAGCACGCGTTTGCGTTGCATCAAAAATAGATGATGCTGGGTTATGGTTAAAGTCGATAGAAACAAGCGGTAGCTCGTTGTACTCTAAAATACCTTTCATAGAGCCAAACGCAGCGTCTTTAACCACTTGGTTAATTTCTTCAATGCTTGTATCGCGCTTAGCAATAAAGGTTAAATCAACTAACGAGACATTGATGGTTGGTACACGAACCGCCATGCCATCTAATTTACCTGCAAGTTCAGGCAGTACTAAACCAACTGCTTTCGCTGCGCCCGTTTTAGTTGGGATCATAGATTGAGTTGCACTACGCGCACGGTATAAATCTGGGTGGTATACATCAGATAAATTTTGGTCGTTAGTGTAAGCATGAATGGTGGTCATGCTACCTTGTTCAATTCCTACTGTATCGTTAATCGCTTTAGCAACAGGCGCTAAACAATTGGTTGTACATGAAGCATTAGAAATAATGTTGCTATCGGCATTAATTACATCGCTATTTACACCGTGTACTACCGTTGCATCCATATCAGTACCAGGAGCCGATACCACTACTTTTTTCGCGCCCGCTTCAATATGCTTATTAGCTGCTTCGCGAGAAGTAAATAACCCCGTACATTCAAGTACGATATCGACGTTTAGAGCTTTCCACGGTAAATTAGCAGGGTCACGCTCTTGCGTTAGCGTGATCACATCATCGCCAATTAGCATAGTATTATCTTTAAGTGTTACTTGCTGTGAAAAACGACCATGTACTGAGTCAAACTGAGTCAGATGAGCATTTACATTGGCTGGCGCTAAATCGTTAATAGCTACAATTTTAATTTCATTATTTTGCGCTGACTCATACAGTGCACGCAATACATTACGACCGATACGGCCGTAGCCATTAATTGCTACATTAATCATTTTTGACTCCTATTAACTTCACATGCTTGGCGAGCAAGCGTTTCAATAGCTTGCCAGTCTTTATTTTCAATAAGTTGTTTATCTAACATCCAGGTACCACCTACGCAAATAACATTGTTAAGTGCTAAGTAATCAGGCGCAGTAGCTAAACTAATGCCACCGGTTGGACAAAAAGTAATATCAGGTAATGGGCCGCCAATCGACTTAATCATTGCAGTACCGCCTGCGGCTTCTGCAGGGAAAAACTTTAAAAATTTAAAGCCATACGCTGCCAAGTTCATCACTTCGCTTGGGGTAGCTGCACCTGGTAAAAAAGGGATACTCGACTCTTGTGCCAATGCTAACAGTTCATCACTTACACCAGGGCTAACCATAAAGTCAGCGCCCGCTTCTACTGAGGCGTTAAAGCTTGCTTTATCAACCACAGTGCCAGTACCTACATAAGCTTCTGGTACCTCAGCTTTCATTAGCTTTACAGCTTGTGCAGCAATTGGCGTACGTAGTGTAATTTCAAGTGCTTTTAAGCCACCGTTGTATAACGCTCTTGCAAGTGGTGCGGCATCTTCTAATTTTTCGATTACCACTACTGGCACAACCGGTGCCGATGCTAAGATTTTTTCAATACTCATTACTTGTTCCTCATTACCCAAGATGGCTAATTATTATTCAAGTCCAAAAGCACTTGCACCTAAATCGGCACTGCTTACGATATTTCTAAATCCAGTAAATAATTCACGTCCTGTACCAAATGTTTGCGTTGCTTGGCTAATCTGTAGCTCACGCTGAGCAAGCTCTTCATCACTCACATGCAGTTTTAAAATACCATTTGGCGCATCTAAAGTAACAATATCGCCTTCATGTATCTTGGCTATAATGCCACCTTCAACCGCTTCAGGTGCTAAGTGAATTGCCGCAGGTACTTTACCTGATGCACCCGACATACGTCCGTCGGTAACAATGGCCACTTTGTAGCCCTGATCTTGCAATGTTGCCATTACCGGAGTGAGTTTATGAAGCTCTGGCATACCTTTAGCTTTAGGGCCTTGCTCTTTAAGAACTGCAATAAAATCTTGGTTAAGTTCACCACGGCTGTAGGCATCTTGTAACTCACCTTGTGAGCTAAATACTTTAGCTGGCGCAGACACCACTTGATGCGACTCTGCAACGGCTGATACTTTAATAACGGCTTTACCTAAGTTACCCGTTAGTAGCTGTAAACCGCCTTGCTTACTAAATGGATTACTCACAGGGCGAAGAACTTCTTCATCATGTGAGTTTTCAGGACACGCAACCCATTTAACTTTGCTTGGGCCATTTGCATTACTCATAATCAAGTTATCGTCTTTATCGAGTAGCGGCTCACACATGTAAGGTGCAAGACCTTCGCCTAAAATAGTCATCACATCTGTATGTAGGTAACCAGCACCTGCTAATTCACGCATTAAGAAGCCCATACCACCGGCTGCTTGGAAATGGTTCACATCTGCTGAACCGTTAGGGTAAATACGCGTCAGTAGTGGTACAACTGCTGATAAATCAGACATGTCTTTCCACGTAACCTGAATACCAGCCGCTTTTGCAATTGCCACAATATGGATTGCATGATTAGTTGAGCCACCAGTTGATAGCAAACCAACGAGACCATTAATAATGGTTTTTTCGCTGATCACATCCGCTAAACACGGGCCATCTTTGTTTTCTGTAAGCTGCTTGAGCATGGTTTCAACCGCATTACCGGTTAAGCCATCGCGCAATTCTGTGTATGGATTGATAAACGAGCTACCTGGAAGGTGTAAGCCCATAATTTCCATTAGCATTTGGTTTGAATTTGCAGTGCCATAAAAGGTACAGGTACCAGCGCTGTGGTAAGATGCGCTTTCTGCCTCTAATAGCTCTTCACGAGACACTAAGCCTTGTGCAAACTTTTGACGAATACGTGCTTTGTCTTTATTTGGAATACCTGACTGCATTGGCCCTGCTGGTAAGAAATACACAGGTAAGTGGCCAAAGGATAAAGCGCCAATTAATAGGCCTGGGACAATTTTGTCACATACTCCTAAACAAAACACACCATCAAACACGTCATGCGATAAAGATACCGCAGTAGACATAGCAATCACGTCACGAGAAAACAGCGATAGTTCCATGCCGTCACGCCCTTGGGTAACGCCATCACACATCGCAGGAACACCGCCAGCAACTTGCGCGGTCGCGTCAAATTTAGTGGCAATGCTTTTAATTAAATCTGGGTATTCTTTGTAAGGCACATGCGCAGATAACATGTCGTTATATGAATTAATAATTGCAAGGTTTGGAACCTCATCTGCTTTTAAACGCGCTTTGTCGTCGCTGCTGCACGCAGCCATAACATGGGCGATATTGCCACAGCCTAAACCAGCACGAACTCTTGTTTGTTTTTTTGCGTGCGAAATACGATCTAAATAGGCTTGACGGGTTTGTTTACTGCGCTCAATAACGCGTTCTGTGACTTCTTGAATTCGAGGGTGCAACATAATTTTACTCATCTCTATTCGTTAGAGGATAAAGGCTCAGTAACAATTATAGACTCCACGAAAATAACTGTACTGAGCATCTTTGACTTACCCGTTCAAAGGTACGCTACCAGGGAGCCTCTCACAACAACCCTGACACCGGTGTCAGGGTATTAACGCATGACACTGACACCGGTGTCAACCCTGAGTAATAAAAATAGTCCTTTTTTTTAACATGTACAATAAATAAACGTGAATTTTTAATGAAATATCAGTGGAAAATAATGAAGATTAAAAATGCAGATAAAAAAAGCCCGAGTAAGCGTCACTCATACTCGGGCTACTGTGAAAAATCGGTGTTATTTTACGGCTGCGGTAGACTCACGCGTGATTAATTTTGCTTCTAAAATCACTTTATATGGCGACTCTTGCGGCTCAATAATATGGGTGATCAATTGCGTAACGGCTTGTTTTGTCATTTCTTCTACAGGTTGCGCTATGGTGGTCAGCCCAGGCCAAATGTGGCGCGCTATTGGTGCATTATCAAACCCAGCGATAGAAATATCATCAGGTACACGTAAGTTACGCTGCGTGGCTAATTTGAGCACTGCCGCTGCCATGTAGTCGTTTGATGCAAATACAGCGGTAGGACGTGGTGATAAATCTAAAATACTACGCGCACTGTCTACTCCTGAATGGTAACTAAAGTTACCCTCTTCAACTAAGCGTTCGTTAAATTCAATGCCATGAGTTGTTAATGCGCGCCTGTAACCTTTAAAACGCTGCTCAGTGGCACTGTGATCTGGGTGACCTTTAATAAACGCGATAGACGTATGTCCTAGATTTATTAAATGCTCGGTAATTTCAAACGCACCCTGCTCGTCGTTGCTGGTCACAGAAATAGAATCATCATCTAAAATTGCAGAAGCAACTCGAGCATAAGGGATTTTTTTCGACTTTAAAAAATCTACCAACTCGCCAAAATCACAAAATGGCGGGGTTAATACTAAACCGTCAAGGCGTGATGACTGCAATAACTGCTCAATATTGTTAATGAGTGCATCGCCCCTGAGCTCACAAGGATGAATAAGCAAGTTATAGTTGTTCTCTTGGCAGGCAGCCAGTGCGCCTGTTTGCACACGGGTGATATAACTTTTACTGGGGTTATCGTAAATGCAACCAATGATAAAGCTGCGATTTTGTGCAAGGCCGCGTGCAATTGGGTTTGGGGTGTAATCTAGCTCTTTAAATACGGCTAACACTTTTTCGCGTGTAGCTGCACTGACATTAGGCTCATTGTTGAGTACTCGCGATACGGTTTTTTTAGAAACACCTGCATGACTGGCAACGCTGTTTATAGTGACTTTTTTCATCTATTTATTTCCAAACCTATGCAAAGCGATTAAACCTGTTGGCTCGTATGCAAACACGCGGCAGCCCCAATTAAAGGGATGTTGTCTTGTGTTACTAACGTCACCGGAATTTGACCTGTGTACTGCGACATAATGCCTTTTTGCGAAAAGCGCTCAATAAAACGACTTTCAAGTAAACGAGCCTGCATGCGTGGTAAAATCCCCCCGCCAATATAAAGGCCGCCTAAGGCGCCGTAGGCCAACGCTAAATCGCCTGCAACACTGCCAATCCAGTCACAAAATTGATTAAGCGTTGCATCACACACTTCGCATTCACCGCTATTAGCTAAGCTACTAATTTGTGCGGCATCTAAATTTTTTGCTGCCACCCCTTTAACCGCAGCCATGGCTTTATATAAATGAGCAATACCTGGGCCCGAAAATACCGTTTCTACTGATACATGAGGGTGATCTTTTTTAAGTTCTTGAATTAGTTGAGCGTCAAGTTGATTAACGGCTGCTAACGAAATATGCCCGCCTTCTGAACTCATCACCGCGCACGAATGCGCGGTTCTCACTAAGCACGCTGCACCAAAACCGGTGCCTGGCCCCATTACACCTATATTGGCAGACCCATCGGCTTGGCCAGGTTTAACGGTGACATTTTGTGAAGGGTCTAAATACGGTGCTGCGTAGGCAAAAGCAGCAAAGTCATTTATAACGCTTAATTGAGCAAGGTCAAAGTGGTGTTTAAAATCATTAACGCTAAAGTGCCAACCTAAATTAGTTAAATGAACTTGCCCTGCATTTATAGGGCCTGCTACTGCAAGGCATGCGCGTTTAGGGGTTATATGAGACACTGTTGATAAGTAGTACTCGGTAGCACTTTCGAGCGATCCATAGTTAGCACTGGGAAAAGTATGATTATGCTCAATGGTAAATTGATTACTTGATTCGTCGAACCCAGTGATCAACGCAAAACGAGCATTTGTGCCGCCAATATCGGCAACCAGAATAGGATCAAAGTGTGTGCTAGAGTGTAAACCCATAGTGTTATCTCTTTTGTTTAAGTAATGAGTACTTATTATTTTAATGGGGTATCATTGATACTTATTTACTTTGAGCTATCACCTCAAAGCAGCTATCACTAGTAAAAAAATGCTACCTTTAATAATAAAGGTAGCTAATACGTTTTGACAAACAAAATGAATAAAACCGCCCTTATTGTGACACCGGTGTCATGAAAAA
>NZ_BADW01000124.1:0-1615 GCF_000241165.1 Pseudoalteromonas sp. BSi20439 | reverse complement strand
TTGCCTATTGCCTAAAAGAGGAAAAGCCGTCATTAGATTTAACATCGCAAGAACTTGAAATTTTAGAGAGTAATAATCTAATGTTGGCTTAACCAGATCTCAGGTTAAATAGCCCAAATTCATTGACATTGAAACAGCATCACCACCTGTTTCACCTAACGTAGTCGCGAGTATTTTTATTATCCAAAACCCTATTGTTAATTGAGGTACTTTTATCAGAGCATCGTTAAATTGTTTATTCATATAAAATTCCTCTATGTGAGTATGTCATTAAAAAAGAACTACCAACCAAATACATATAGCAATCACTATACTCACTAATACTGCGGCAGACCCTAAATCTTTCGCTAAACCTGACAGTGGGTGTATTTCGAAACCAATACGGTCAACGACTGCCTCTATTGCAGTATTTACTATCTCGGTAAACATAATGAACAGTACCGCAATGATAAGTATGAGTTGCTCTTTCAGTGTAATATTGAACAAGAAAGTTACGGGGATCGACAATATGAGCAACAGTAACTCTTGTCTGAATGCGGCTTCATTCCTTAGGAGCCATTTGAACGCTCTAGTTGAATTTAATGTTGCGAGATAAACTCGATTAAAACCTTTAGGCTTGTTTTCACTATCAAACACGGATTAGTTTACTCCTTGAGAAATTGTTGGTGACTTTGCATTTGCTACGGAAACACCATTAGTACAATGATTAAAAGGGTTGTTTTTAGGTTGATAAACTTTTGACTTTACTTGCATTTCAGCAAGTAAAATATCGAATACGTTGTCATGAGATATAGGCTGTTCACTAATTTTATTTAAACAATCTAACTTGGCTTTGTGATGTAATTTATCCCCCCAATAAATCAATGGCACTTTTGTTTGTTCTTCTGGTGCAAATGCGTAAGGTAAACCATGTAAATACACGCCACTTTCGCCCAAAGATTCACCGTGATCAGAAACATAAATCATTGATGTTTTGATATTGTTCTCATTGCTCAATGCTGCAAGTTCTGTGATGATTTCTGACAAGACTAAATCAGTATAAGCAATAGTGTTGTTGTAGGTATTAACCAGTTCCTCTTGACTACAATTTTGGATATCACTACGTTGACAGTCAGGAGAAAATACTCGTTTATCTTTGGGGTAGCGTCGGTAGTAAGTTGGTCCATGAGAGCCGATCATATGAAGTACTATTAGTGTATTGTCGCTTTTCAATGAATGAAGTTTCTTTCTTAATTCGTCAACCAGAACTTCATCGAAACAGTACTCATCATCACATAATGGATTTTTACTATTAGTAGAAATCTGCTCCGTTTTTACCCTTGAGCAAACGCCTTTGCAGCTACCATTATTATTGCTGATCCAATACACTTCAGCTCCTGCCAAGTGAATTAAATCAACGGCATTTTGTTGTGCTACCGCCACTCTTTTCTCGTAGTTGTTTTTGTTTAACCTTGAAAACATACAAGGTACAGATACCGCAGTTGCTGTTCCACAGGAGGTAACATCTTTAAATGAAACAACGCCTAAGTCTTTAGTTAGGCTATTGGTCTGCTTTTCATAACCATTTAAAGAAAAATTTTGGGATCTTGCTGTTTCACCTAGCACTAAAACAGTT
>NZ_BADW01000125.1:0-1223 GCF_000241165.1 Pseudoalteromonas sp. BSi20439 | reverse complement strand
CACGGCAAGATCATTATAAATTGAACTTATAGAGCAAGTAGTGATCAGATCAAGGCATAATAATTACTTGGTCGCATAAATATGAGCACTACTTTTCTGAAACATTTTAATTCAATTACAGATCCTCGCATTGAACGTTGTAAAAAGCATGAACTTATCGATATTCTTCTCCTTGCTATTAGCGCTGTACTCTCTGGTGCAGAAGGATGGGAAGATATTGAAGACTTTGGGCACCTAAAGCTTGATTGGTTAAAAAAATACGGCACGTTCAACGCAGGAATTCCAAAACATGACACGATTGCTCGCGTCATGTGTCGGTTAAAAGCAAATGAAATAGAAAGGGCATTTCAATCTTGGATATCATCACTGATTGAAACTACAGGTGCAGATATCATCGCTATCGATGGCAAAACCGCACGGCGTTCATTTACCACAAAAGACAGAAAAAGTGCCTTACACACGGTCAGTGCATGGAGTTGCCAACACCAGTTAGTGCTTGGGCAGACGGCTGTTGATAATAAAACAAATGAAATCACCGCAATACCAGAATTACTCACCCTGCTCGATATTGAAAACAGTATCATTACGTTAGATGCGATGGGATGCCAACAAGAAATAGCAAAACAAATCATCCAACAAAAAGCAGATTATATTCTTGCACTTAAAGGTAATCATTCAGGCATGCAAAAGGAACTAGAAGCGTGGTGGCACAAGTGCGAGCGTGAAAGGTTAACTAAGCATAATTGTGATGAACATACCGAAATAAGCTCAGGACATGGGCGTGTTGAAACACGTACATGCCAGCAGTTACTTATAGATAAAAGCTGGCTAGGCAAGGATTATCGTTGGCCTGGCTTAACGAGTATTATTAAGGTCAGGGCTGAAGTTCATGATAAGTCGGCAGGGTCGGATACCACTGAAACACGCTGGTATATAAGTTCATTAGACTTAAATGCAGCGCAAGCACTCAATGCAGTACGCAGTCACTGGCAGGTTGAAAGCATGCATTGGATGCTTGATATGAACTTCAGAGAAGATGAATCGAGAATACGCAAACTTCAAGGGCCATTAATGTTTAATGTAATGCGAAAGATAGCCATGGCGCTTTTTAAACAAGATGCATCTAAGTCAGCAAGTATGGCGAGGAAAAAGAAAATGGCAGGGCTAGACGATGATTACCGCTCAACCCTGCTAGAGTCTGGGATTAAAATGCGCTAGCCGTG
>NZ_BADW01000126.1:0-14975 GCF_000241165.1 Pseudoalteromonas sp. BSi20439 | reverse complement strand
TTTTTATGTTTAATTTTTAAATGTTATACCAATTCGTTTAGGTAGGCCTATTTATGTAGATTACTATTAAGCCACTTGATCGGTTATATCTGCAATTTGAATCAGTTTACGATTGAGGATCTTTTTAGTACAGCAACAACACTTACCGCATTGGCTGCCCACTTTAAGCTCTTTAGTTAGCTCGCGCATGGTAGTAGCACCATCGTCGATGGTTTGCTCAATTTTTTTATCGGTCACACCGTGACAAAGACAAACATACATGAATACAAACAACTCTCAATTTCATTCAGTAGGTTTATATTAATCTAAACGAAAATAGTTATCAATTGGTTTTTTTATAAAATTTGAATTTTTTGCATTTTTTTGGCCAGCGCCACTTAAATTGAGAATTCGCGGCAAGTTGAGAATTGTTTGAATTTAAAGCAAGGTATAGCACTCAGATTGAGATTTATTAACTAAAGTCTCGCCTTAAATTTAAGTAGGTTCAGGGTCTGTTGACCTTTCAAGGTTAAATTTGCAGCAGTCTGTTTGGTCTTTAGGCAAGGCAGAGTCTATGTGGTGTGGTTATTCCCCATAAATAGGCGATAACGCAGCATCAATGCCAAACAGGCGCTGCCCGAAGGGTTCTGCCTAGGGGCAATTAACTCTTTGTTGCTTACATGGATGGTGGTAAGGGGCGTGAGCAGGACGCGGAAGCTTTGCTCGATTTTTACTTAGCCCACTAGGTTACAAACCTCGCGTCGCGATTAAATCCCCCCTAGTTTGAACAAATATTAATCCGTAAAGGCCAACAGACCCTAAGTTTAGGTAAATAGTTGAATGATTAAAATGAATTACATTAAGTCTGAAGAAGCCTTAATGTATAAATATAGGATTAGTGCGTAGGCTATTTCCAGTTTGTGCCATGAGCAGACATTGAAGATTCTTAATGTGTGAAGTCAAAAATTGACCCCAATCGCTCTATTAGATTTGACCCCATTCGCTCTATTTTCACTGGTGGATGAATCCAAATAAGCGGCTTTTTATAGTGTAGGTCGGATAAGCGAAGCGCCATCCAACACTGTAAAATACCTTGCCAATTATTATCAACATCTCATGTTGTCGAATGCCCGGAAGTGGATGGTCGCAACCTTAGACACTTATTAGCTGTATATTAGTCAGTGTTAGTAAATTTTGCATAATTAGTAGTGATTTTCGTTCCTTTTTCAGTTTTTGTTATTATTGCTTTTTCAATAAAAACAACTGAGTTACCCAAATAGATCTTTACACTACCACTGGCTATTTCCGGTGTAGCTGTTTCCCACTTTGAATCAACTAACACTTCATAAGTAAGAGTTTTTGGCAAGAAAATCTCTACATTGTTACTGTAAACTCGATAATCATTATTTTTAGATGTTGTAACTTTATCTGAGTGTATCTTAATATCTGATGCCATTGTAGATGGCACTAGAAATAAAACACTACTGAAAATGGCTGCAATCATTGAAGATAACACTACTATTTTGGATTTAGAGTGATTTTTCTTTAATGGGATTTCAGGCTGGAATAACTTAGTAACATCTAGCTCAAAACAGGAAGCTAATGCTTTAAGAGTTTCCAATGAACCTGAACCATTATTTTCTACTCTTTGAATGGTTCTTAAACTTACAGCACTAACATCAGCTAAATGTTGCTGACTCCAAGCTCTAACTTTACGTTCTTCTATAATTTTTTTAGCGTTTAGTTTCATTTCCATTTGTATTTCTCACATGAATATATTGAGGCTATATCATGTTCAAAAACTCCTTTTTTGTATACGACACATTTGCGTCACCTTAACGACAAGTCAATGCCATACTGCTAACAACTTTATCAAAGGATACTTTCTCTATCTTAGATCGAAAACGTCCTTATTTCATGAGCTTCTATTATTATCAAATAGTGTAAATTATTACCAGCTATAAATATTATGCTTACTGTAGTTTATTTACACATATGAAAAAGGAGATAGTTTCCTTTTATTCTTACTAAGCTAATGACAACTCACCTGAATGACTATATCTCGCTCAAATAAGACCCTGAAAAGTTGCTCATATAGCTATCTAAGTTAACGTTTTCAAAAAAAAATATATTTCCGATAACTACCTTTGAAGCTCTAGAAACGGAAGTTTACTTCCGTTTTGTACTTTAAGATTATAAGCCGATGTCTAGTGAAAGCTGGGAATTTCAGAATTAATAATATTGAGAATTAAGATTAATTTAATAAATATTTACCTGCCTTAAACTTTGTGGAATAATCGCCATCCTCTTAGGGGAGTAGCCCGCTCAGTAATGAGTAAACTTATCAACATAATTGCACCTCATGTGCATGGTAAGTTTGTAATGTTGTAGCAAGCGTTATCGGCGAGACCTAGGTAGACACTATCCTCATGGCGGGAGATAGCTGTTTGCCTTGGTTTAGTATTCCCGCCTGAAGATTATACTAATGGATATTTTTTTAACCTCTACCGTCACTGTTGCCCTTGCCGAAATTGGTGATAAAACTCAACTTCTATCGTTATTACTCGCGGCACGTTTTCATAATAAAATAGCGCTTATTTTAGGTATTCTTGCCGCAACTATAATCAATCATGGCTTGTCTGCGTGGTTTGGTGATTGGTTAAGTGGTAATTTTGCTGTTGAATACCTACCTTGGGTAGTCAATATAAGCTTTATTGTTGTTGGCTTATGGCTGCTTATTCCTGATAAAGACGAGGAAGTTAGCCACAAGTACGATCGTTATGGCGCATTTTTAGTGGCTTTAATTTTATTTTTTATCGCTGAAATTGGCGACAAAACTCAAATAGCGACTGTGTTATTAGGTGCACAATATCAATCTGTTTTGTGGGTAACAATTGGTACAACACTGGGTATGCTAATCGCAAATGTACCTGTTATTTATGCTGGTAAGGCATTACTAAAACGGATCCCGTTAAACACTGTAAGAGCTATTGCCGCCACTGTATTTGTATTACTAGGTGTTTATGGCTTAATAACCATGGTGTGATTAAGTAACCTTCAACAAAAAACCGCTTACCTAAAGTAGGTAAGCGGTTCAAGGATGTATAAGCAGTTTTCGTAGAATAAAAATGAGCCTCTTTTACACTCGGTTAATACAATAACACCCTTTTGTATCGGCAATTAATAATGACGAGTTAAAACCAGCTTGTAGATTACTGATCACAGTTTCTACAAACCCACTACCTTGTGAACAAGCCAAGCCTTCTGATAAAGGCCCTGCATAAACAAACTCACCGTTTTTATCAATTAACACTGCAGCTGGCGTTGCCGGGACCACTGACTTTAACTGGCTATTCAATTTAAATGTTTGCACCTCAACGCCTTGATTTTTCGCAAAGCGTTGTAAGGCTGATAGGTGTGGTTTAGCTTGTATGGTACAACCACAATTATCTTCTGTGATGATAAGTAGTTGCGCTGTATCTTTGTTTTGCCAGACCACTTGCTGTTTAAATTGCGAAAACCAGTTATGTCGATCCAGCATTTTATTTTCATCAAACGGTTTTAATTGCCCAAGTTGAAAATACACTAAACCCGACACAACAACGACAAGCCACACACCAATCAATGCAAAAATAAAATAGCGCTTATTAGTTAAATTTTGCAATACTTTGCTCTAACACGTCGATACTGACATCAATCATTTGTACCTTGGCGGTGAGTTGTTCAACAATTTTTCCATCTTCATGTTGGCGTTGGCGCATTTGATCTGTGCTAGTTGCAATCTGTTCGGTATTTCCAGCCTGTTCAGCAACTACTTGCGCAACCGAGTTAGAGCTTGAAGATACGGCCTGTATTTGCTCACTCATTGACGAAATATTTTCTTTCATGGTGGCACTAATTTTTGTTAGATCTACAACAAACTCAACACACTGATTCATCGATTGTGTTGAAGTACGACTATTATTCACCAAATCTGTTAACGTTGATGCTATTTTTGCTGTTGTTTGCTGGCTGTTATTCGCTAAAGAACGAACCTCATCTGCAACTACAGCAAAACCACGACCATGCTCGCCCGCTCTGGCGGCTTCAATTGCAGCATTTAAAGCTAACAAGTTAGTTTGATCGGCTATACCTGATATTTCATTCAACAAACTTGTAATTACATCGCCAGCAGCCACTAAGTGGCTTAACTGCTCTTCTGTATTGTTTAATAACGTGAGCAACTCTTTGCTTTTACTGTCTGTTTGTAACACTTCTTGCAAAGCAACATGGGCAGAATCGGTAATACTGCTAACTTGCTGCTTTAAAATATCGCTTTCTTGCTCAACCAGTTTAAAGCCATGGGCTACTTGTGAACCTGAATTAGCAATATCATCTGTTTGTATATTTCGGTGTTTCGCACTGTCTGCTAACTTATCGTGCACATTTATAAGCTCTTGGGAGTTATTTTTTAATGAATCAGATTGAGTTTGAACCTGCTTAATAACATCCGACAAGTATTCCAGCAGAGTGTTAAAGCCTACCACTGCACTGCTATCTGTATCATCTGCTCGCATCGAGAGTTTTATCTGATTAGGGTCTTGCATTATTTGTTCAGTGGCATAACTTAACGACAAACCCGCACGACGTTCACGCTTTAATGTCACTGCAATAAAGCCAGCAACAAGCGCTTCAACAATGGCATAGGCCGCATGAATGAGTACCGTTGAAAAAGCTAAACGATCAGGGTCGAAAACATAAAACCCCGTATTTTGAGTCTGCAGGTAGTAAAAAGATAAATGATGAATAGCAACAAACACAATGGCCGTAATAAATACTCGCCATTCAACAAACATTATCAGCATGGCTAAGAAAATAAATATTTCGAAATGCACCTCAATAAGCCCATACGCTTGCTGAATATGCAAAAATGAAAACATCATAATTGCAGCAGCGACTACATGAGGTGTAACTTTACTTTCGGGTTGGGTTTTTAATAACCAAATAGGAAGCAAGCATAAGGGCAAGCCGACCAGAAATGCCTCTGTTAATGTATCAAAATAAAGGCCTATACCAATAGACTCTACAAATAATAAACAGAATATGATTGTAAACAATCGACTCACACTAGACATAAAAACCTTAATTAATTTTATAAAAATTAAACACGCTCATTGTTAGTATAACCTACAACAACTCGCAATTTTTTATCTTAAATCAAACTAAGAATGATTATACTGTTTGATTTAAAAATGTTTTTAGTGCGCTACTTAACTATTGATAATATTTGTTTAAAAGTAGACGTCCCTGCTTTTTTTGTCCATTGAAATATAATAGTTTCAACGCAAGATATTATAGCACCTGCTTGACGAAGCTGCTCAACCGCAATGGCTTTATGCTCTACATTTCGTGAGGCTATTGCATCAGCAGCAACTGTTACTGCATACCCTTGTTGTAGTAAATCTAAACATGTTTGTAACACACAGACATGCGCTTCAGTGCCAATAACCACCACATGAGGTCGTTGTAATTGCGAAAGAGTATCTAAAAAACCGTCTTCGGCGCAGGCACTAAAATTTATTTTTTCAATATACTGAGCGTTTGGTAAAGCTTGCTTAATTTTCTCATCACTTTCACCTAGTCCTTTTTTATAATGCTCTGTAATTATTGAAGGAATTTGATGAATAGCACTTGCATTTGCAAGCTGTAAAGCACAATCTAAGGTGGTATTAAATGAAGCTATAGCGGGTGCCAATTTACTTTGTAAGTCGATTACTAAAAGTACGCTATGTTCTAAGTTGATATTTTCTCTAAAATTCATCTGTAGTCCTTTTACTTTAATTAGAATAACGTGTAATGCCCACACAAAAACACAACAATTAGTTCACATTTAATGCTTTTTGTAATTTTTAAATTAAACTCATGTTATATTACACCAATACTAAATACCAAGCTTGTCAGTTAAAAAGGGTAAGTGCTTTTGAGTAAGTTTTTCTTTATTGTTCATATATTTTTATTAGTTTGTATGCAGCAGAGCTTTGCTTCACAAACTTATTCTGAACAATTACAACGTATTACTAGCAACGAGCAACTGTCGCAAAGCTTTATAGTGAAATCAATACAAGATGATATCGGTTACGTTTGGATAGCAACTACCCAAGGCTTATATCGTTTTGACGGTTACCGAGCCACCCCTTACGAAAGCGCAACAGGTTTAAAAAACAATTATGTAATCAATATCTACAAAGCTAACGACGGCAAAATAATAGTTAGCACACAACTTGCAGGAAGCTATTTAATTGACCCACATACTTTAACTGCTGAGCAGATATATTCAGGACATTTGAATCAAAATGAAGAAAAGTTTTCTCCCATTACTGCAGTAGTTGAGCAGCCTACACACTTTTATTTTTCTATTGATTCCCACGTGTACCGTTTTGATAAAAAATCAAAAAAACTAGCACTCGTTGCATCTTTGCCTGATGAAAACATATTTATTCGAGCATTATCACTGCACCAAAATATATTATATGTTGGTGCCGATCAGGGGCTATACGCTTATAGCTTTGACAATAACGAGCTCCAACAAATAGTACTCAATGACACCCAAGAAGTTACCAATGATAGTAACAATGTAAAATTTTTATCTATAGATGATGAACTTGGGTTGCTAGTTGGTACGGTTGAGGGGATGTATCGGATTGCTTTTAATGAAAATAAAAATATAAATCCCTCGGAATTATCAACATTAATTAATGACTATAATATTTGGGATTATGTAAACACACCCTATGGTGAATTTATTGCTACAGAAAGTGGGCTATTTGAATTTGATAGAGCAACCTCAAAACTCACCCCTATTTTAAATTTCAAAGATAGTAGCTACAACATAACAGAAAATACGATCAACGATATTATGTTTGATGAATCTGGTTTGTTATGGCTTGGTTCAAGAACCCATGGTGTATTAACGTGGGCAGCACAAACAAAAAAATTTAAAAGAGTCAGCCTACCGGATAATAATATTGTAAATGTTATTTACCAAGACACAGAACAATTGCTCTGGATAGGCACTGACGATGGGCTTGTTCGCTACAACTCAAAAACTAAAACGAGTGATTTATTTCTACAATCTAAAGATAAAAAAGCAGTTTATGGCTTATCTTCTATCGGAGATATTTTTTCTGCAAATAATAAAGGCGACAACTATCTATGGCTAGCGACTTTTTTTGGGCTTGAACTTTTCAACAAAGAAACAGGAAAGTTTGAACAAAACAAATTTATCACTGAGCATAAGCTAAATACTGACTATATATTTGGTATTGCTCAAGTCGCTCCTGATACCTTTGCTTACATCAATAATGATAATTTTTATATTTTTAACGCGAATACCGGCGAAAACAGAATTATCAAAGGATTAAAAGAGCAAGTTTCACCATTGCATGCTTACGCATTTCATGCTCCCTCAGAAGCTTATCCTGGTGAACTACTGTTAAGTACGTCTGACACGTTTTATCGTTTCAACGAAGAAACAGGCACGTTAATTACTATTTTTAAATCTAAAACGGCAAAAAACAACCTTTATCATACGGTAGAAAACTATTACTTAGACACTAAACGTGAACTGCTATGGTTAGCAACCACACAAGAGGGCTTAATTGCCGTAGACTCAAAAACATATCAAATAGTGCATACCTTTAATGCAAACAACTCTCTCAATACTAATGCCATTTATAAACTTATTGCCGATGACAATGACTTTTTATGGATTAGTTCTGACAACGGGTTATATCAACTTAATTTAAATACGTTAAACATAACCACTTATACAATTAAAGATGGCTTAAGCAACAACCACTTTACTGCACTTGCAGCAATTAAATTACAAAATAATGAACTCGTATTTGGTAATCGCAGTGGATTGCTGCAGTTTGACCCTAATCAATTTAATAGTGAGCAACAAAACACTGATAGCAAATTGGCGTTCACCGATATTAGCTTGTTTTCAAAGTCACTCAATTATGCGCCTGATAAATATCGTAATGCGCCGTTAATGCTAAAACACGATGACATGGGGTTAACAGTTCGGTTTTCTAATTTTGATTATAAAAATACAAGTAAAACTTATTACAAAGTAGAGTTGAGTGGTCCCTCATCTTTAAGTTATGACGATTTAAAATCTAATCATGTGTTTTTTACTAAATTACAACCCGGTGACTATGAACTATCAGTGTTTACTCAGCAGCGAAATGGAGTCATTACTAGTGATCCTGTAATGCTTAAGTTTAGTGTTGCCTATGCACCTTGGCAGTCTCCTATTGCTTACACATGCTACTTCCTCGCGGTGTTCATAATTCTGTTTTATTTTTTTGGCAATACCGAAGCCGTAAAATAGCGATTGAACGCGCTCATCGAGCAGCCATTCATTCTAAAACTCAAACAGAGCTTGCACTAAAAAGTAATAAGAGTGGCGTTTGGAACTATAGCTTTGCAGACAACTCAGTTAATACAGCCAGAGGTGAAGAATTAGGCTATGAAAATATACCTGAGCGTATTGATATACATAGCTTCTTTAATATTATGCACCCTGATGAGCGTCATAGAATAGAAAATAAATGGAATGCATTTATAAAACAAACTCAGCCACAAGACTGGCAAGCGACATATCGATTACGTCACAAAGATGGCCATTGGTTGTGGTTTCATGACCTAGGGCAAATTATTTATAATGAAGACAGTAAAAAGCCTGAGTATGTATCTGGTATTTTTACTAATATTACCGAGCAGTTAGCAAATGAACAGCAAGCAAAAATACTCGGCGAAGCATTTAGCCAAATAAATGATTTTTTACTTATCCTAGACGAGAACCTAGTACCTTTCTCAGCAAATAGTAGCTTTATGGAGGTATTTTCTGATGATGGTGAAGGGGGTATTGTTACCTCAGAGTTATTTATAAAAGCCATTGGGCAAACTAAATGTAAAGAATTTGCAGCCACATTAAAAGCACTGCAACCAAAAGAAAATTGGCGAACTAATGCCTATGTAAATACCACAAAAGCAAAGCAACACCCTATTCATTTAAGCGCCACAGCTGTCGCTAATGAAAAAGGTAAAGTTGGGTATTATGTTGTTGTTATTACAGACTTAACCGAACAGAAACGCGCTGAAAATGAGCTGCGTTATCTGGCTAACTATGATGCGTTAACCGGGTTACCTAATCGTAGTTTAATGAATCAAAAGATTGAAAATGCCATAACAAAGGCCGCCAAAAACGACTTGCAATGTGCGGTGATATTTATAGATTTAGATAAATTCAAACCCGTGAATGATTCATTTGGCCACGCTGTGGGCGACAAATTACTGTGTAACATTACCGAAAGGGTTGCCCTATACTTAGGTGACCATGCAACCTTCGGGCGACAAAGTGGTGATGAGTTTTTAGTATTAATCGAAAATATTACCTCTATGTCCTCGCTACAAAATACGCTTAACGAAATGAGTAGTGAGCTGGCAAGTAAAGTTATTATTGATGACTTTTCTATCAATATTTCTGCCAGTATTGGTATTGCCTTGTACCCTCATGATGCAAACTCAACCGATGCTTTGATCCGTAATGCAGATATTGCCATGATGCATGCAAAACAAGCAGGTCGAAATGGATTTCAGTTTTTTAATGAAAAAATGAATGAGCAAATAAAGCAAAAGCTTATTCTTGAAAACGACTTAAAAGACGCCGCAAAAGATAATCAGTTCTTTAACCATTACCAGCCAGTGGTTAACACAAAAGATAAAACAATAAGCGGTGTTGAGTTATTAATGCGCTGGGAAAATCAAGGAAAATTAATCTCTCCGGCTTTATTTATACCGGTGGCAGAAGAAACAGGCCTAATTGATATGCTCACTGAACAAGCATTGCAACGTGCGATCACAGAGCTTGCGCCTATTCTTAGCGTTAACCCGCAGTTTTATGTGTCGTTGAACGTATCACCAAAACATATTCTGAAAGCTAACATAACCCAGCGACTGAGCGCTATACTTGAAAAAGCCAACATTAAACCACAGCAAATACGCCTAGAAATCACAGAAAACACGCTGCTAGAAGATAAGTACAAAGCAGCTAAACAACTCAAAAGCCTTCAGGCAGCTGGGTTTAAGCTATTTCTTGATGATTTTGGTACCGGCTATTCATCACTCACTTATTTGAGTCAATTTCCAATTAACGTAATAAAAATTGATCAAAGCTTTGTAAATAGTATTGGCATAGATAAAGGCGACGAGTCGATTATTAAGACTATTTACTCGCTTGCTGAAAACTTAGAGTTATATTGTATCGCAGAAGGGGTAGAGACACGGGAGCAACTCGACTTTTTAACGAATATAGGTTGTCATAAGCTTCAAGGTTACTATTTCGCCCGCCCTATGAGTGCCAACGATTTAATGAACCCTGAATGCTTTGAGATGATTATTGATTTGATATAAAAACGCAGTAATGAAAGTGAGTTGTTAACCTAGTTACTAAATTTATAGGTTAACAACTTAATGTATATGCTTGCATTCATAACTTTCAATTTGCAGTACACTGTTGCGAACATTAAATTTATCTGCAAGTAGTTTAATTACTTTTAAACGACACTCTTCATCATGCTTTTCTATAGTGCAATGTTGCTTCAACACCACGTGAGCACCCACTATCACTTTTTTATTTTTACGAACAACGGTAACATTGTGCACATTGGCAACGTGCTCCATGCTGGTTATTTCTGTTTCGATATCTTGAACTTCAGGCAGTTTTGCTTTATTTGAGCGTAGTCCTTTAATACAACTAATTATCACCTTAATACCCGTAAACAATACAAATGAGGCAATTAACATACTCGATAAAATATCAATCACATTCCAACCTGTTATGTAAATTAGTACACCGGCTACAAAAGTAGAAACAGTCGAAATTAAGTCAAAAAACGAATGTAAAAAAACCGCATACACGTTAATGCTGGCCTTACGACCCTTATAAAGTACCCATGCTGCCGCACCATGAAATAAAAAACCAATAGCAGCAATCACCGACATTAAATAGCTATTTATAACCAGCTCATGCCCACCTTTGTGATGCATAAAGCGCTCAGCTCCCTCAAATAAAATAAGTAAACTAATGGCGAGATATAAAATCCCGTTGATCAGACCACCGATTAATTCAGCTTTTTGATGGCCGTCGTTGTAAGTTTTAGCCAGATGAATAGCAAAGCTAGAAGCAATAAGTGCTATAAATAATGAACTGTTATGAACAAATAAATGGCCTGCATCGGCAAGAACAGCCAGTGAATTAGCATAATAAGCACCTATAAGCTGAATCACCATAAACGAACAGGTAATTGCAAGTGCAATTAGTAGACGGCGACGAGAGGCGTGATGTGTGGTTATTTCTGTCATGAAATATAAAAGGCCTTTACTGGAAACAAAGTAAGCTCATGAAAAAAAAGCAAATTAGAAAGTACGTAATGATATACAGTCACAATTGTAATACGAAGACCAATTAAACGCACTAAAAACTTAGTAAAATGCAAAGAACTGTACTAAATATAAATAGACATATACTATTAATAATTAAAAGATTTGGCAGATCCTGCCGGTATAAGTGCGGAGAAATCAGTGAGTCATGACTCAGACAAAACAATTTGGCAGGTTTTTAATCTTATTAATTTAGCAGTGATTGTTTACGATAATAAAAATCAACACTACACGTTAAATCAGCATGCTAAAACGTTACTTAGCATAGAGGGCGAGCGCGCTGTTAAAAAAGATGTTTTTAGCAATCTTGTGCTGCGCGACTTTAGTAATGATGAAGTTGTGAGTGTTGGACAATTATTTTCTTCTGATATAACAACCGTTTTATTAGGTTCTGAGCCCACTTCACAACTGTTAAATATTAACCATGCTGTGGTTGATGACTCTGTAACTATGATCACTCTAGAGCAAGATCATACATTTACGGAGCAATATAACTTTGATCATATTATCTCTAAAATCTCTACCAAACTTATTGATATACAAAATGACAATATAGATCAGCAAATTAACTTTGCCCTCAAAGCCATCGGCACCGTATTAAAGGCTGACCGTAGTTATTTATTTGAATTTAACACCGACAACGAAACCATCACCAACACTCACGAATGGGTTAACACGGGTATCATTGCCTACAAAGATAGGCTGCAAAATGTACCAAAAGTTGAACTACCCTATTTTTTTGAAGTGATGAATCAGAGCCATCTATTTCAAGTCAATGATATTGATCAATTACCCACTAAAGCCGACGCTGAAAAAGCGGAGTTTAAAGAACAAAGTATTCAATCGGTTTTGTGCATAGGCCTGCGTTTTGATGATGAGCTGGTCGGCTTCATTGGTTGTGATTGTGTTAAAACTAAACGTAATTGGAATAAAATAGATTTAATTAGAATTAAGCTTGTGGGCGAAATCATCAATAATGCACTTAAAAATATTAACTATAAAAAAAGTTGCAGTTAACCCAACAGCAATTAGTGAGCGCCAATATTAAGCTCAATAAATTAGCGAATACCGATGCACTAACTAATATTGCTAATCGCCGTTTTTTTGATACTACACTAAAAAGTGAAATTAAACGTTGCGCCAGGCACCATCAGCCAATTAGTTTGATTATGTGTGATATCGATTTTTTTAAACGTTACAACGATAATTATGGCCACCAAAAAGGTGATGACGCATTAAAACAAGTGGCGCGTGCTTTAAAAAACGTATGTAAGCGCGAAGGTGACATTGCTGCTCGGTACGGGGGCGAAGAATTTACAATTATTTTGCCCGCTTCTAACAAAGAGCAATGCCATGAGTTTGCTTTGCTGATACAGCAAAAAATTAACGCGTTAAATATTCTCCATGAATTTTCTTCGGCTGCCCCTCATATCACATTGAGCTTTGGCTGCTTTACCAGTTATCCAAAGGCTGACACCAACACGCAAACAATTATAAAGAGCGCTGACATAGCATTATATAACGCAAAAAAAGCCGGCAGAAATCAAATCTGCACCTTTGAATAATCTATTCTGAATAGCCTAACTTCTGTTTTTATAGTACAAATTAAAAACTAGTGATAATCTGTAGCTTGTTGAAATTATAAACACCATGCAGTTTTTGGACTGAATGTAATTAACAAGGAAATACCCTATGGATCCCATCGCAGAAATTATAAATATTGTTTTTACTGTTGAAGCGTTTTTACTGATTTTTGTTTTAGTGCTACTAAAAAGTAGTGTTAAATTTGTACCACAAAACCGCGCATGGTTAATTGAGCGTTTTGGTAAATACCAATCAACTAAAGAAGCAGGCTTAAATTTCATTGTACCTTTTATTGATCGCATTGCTGCTGATCGCAGCTTAAAAGAACAAGCTCAAGATGTGCCCTCGCAATCGGCAATTACCAAAGACAATATTTCGCTATCTGTTGACGGTGTATTGTACTTTCGTGTACTTGACCCATACAAAGCCACTTACGGAGTCGACGATTACGTATTTGCAGTAACGCAGCTATCACAAACTACGATGCGTTCTGAACTGGGTAAAATGGAGCTTGATAAAACATTTGAAGAACGTGATGTTCTCAATACTAATATCGTAACCTCTATTAACCAAGCGGCTGAGCCTTGGGGTATTCAGGTTTTACGTTACGAAATAAAAGATATTGTGCCACCACAATCTGTGATGGAAGCGATGGAAGCGCAAATGAAAGCCGAACGTGTTAAACGTGCGCAAATTTTAGAATCTGAGGGTGATCGTCAAGCAAACATCAATGTTGCCGAGGGTAAAAAACAGGCTCAAGTTCTAGGTGCTGAAGGTGAAAAAGCTGAACAAATATTGCGCGCCGAGGGTGAAGCTAAAGCTATTATTGCCGTTGCAGAAGCGCAAGCCGATGCACTACGTAAAGTGGGTGAAGCTGCTGATACTGAGCAAGGCCAAAAAGCGATTCAACTCGATTTAGCAACCAAAGCCATTGCCGCTAAAGAAGCTATCGCGAAAGAGTCATCTGTTGTTTTA
This sequence comes from Pseudoalteromonas sp. BSi20439, assembly GCF_000241165.1. Taxonomy (NCBI): domain Bacteria; kingdom Pseudomonadati; phylum Pseudomonadota; class Gammaproteobacteria; order Alteromonadales; family Pseudoalteromonadaceae; genus Pseudoalteromonas; species Pseudoalteromonas sp. BSi20439. The sequence goes on along the minus strand of NZ_BADW01000126.1, from coordinate 950 downwards.
TTGCCCGATAACGCCACTGATGCAAGCTCATTAGTTGCACAAGGCATGTCGATTATTAACTCTCTAAATCAAAAGCAAAAACTTTAATCTGTTGAGGATAAATAATGACGCTTATTACTAACAACTTACCTGAAACACTGATGATTTTAGGCGTACTTGCGCTCATTATCGAAGTGGCTGTGTTAGGTATGTCTACCTTTATATTATTATTTTTAGGTATGTCTTTGTTTGCCAGCGGTTTAATGATGAACTTTAACTTGTTAGATGACTCTTTAACTACCGCATTGTGGAGTAACACGCTTATTACAGCTGGGTTTGCGCTATTTTTATGGAAACCACTAAAGCGTATGCAAAACCAGGTTGATAACAAAGGTGTACAAAGCGATTTCGCTGAGCTTGATTTTGTTTTAGCTGACGATGTTGATGAAAGCGGACTTACAATGCACCTTTATTCAGGAATTAGTTGGAAGTTAAAAAGTAAGCAACCACTCCCTGCTGGTACACATGTTAAGGTCGTAAAAAAAGAAGTGGGCACTATGTGGGTTGAAGCCATTTAGCTAACTAGCACCACATTAAATTATAAGGGCAGTAATATCACTATTACTGCCCTTTTTAATATCAATTCTGGTTTAGTGCTTTAACAACATTAATATTATAATGTATTACTCAGAAATTTAATCACTTAGCTCTGCAGCAGAAGGAACAACCACTGCATATAAATCATTGATAGTTGCAAGCGCACTTGAATGTAAATTTAACGCTGAGACTTCACTCACCGATGTTTGTAATGCCCGAGTTGCACAAGCATCTGCGACCACAGTTGCATGATTCCCTCTTAAAAAAGCACCTTGGGCGGTAAATGTCACGCACATATGGGTCATAAAACCAATGATAATAACATTATTATTGCCAATTGCATCCACTTTTTCGCCTAAGTCAGTGCCTACAAA
>NZ_BADW01000127.1:0-199 GCF_000241165.1 Pseudoalteromonas sp. BSi20439 | reverse complement strand
TTCGAAAGAGTCGGGCTTTTTTACGTCTGTAGGAAAGTGAAAAACAAAGGTAAAAGGTTAAAGGCATTAGGTTAAAAAGCAAAAGAATAACAGCCTAAAGCCACCTCCATGCCTTTATTAAGGCTATCAACGCTGTCCCAGAAGAACATTCTGCTTTGTCGCTATAAAAGTAGCGCACCGACTCCAAATACAAGCAAGG
>NZ_BADW01000128.1:0-3473 GCF_000241165.1 Pseudoalteromonas sp. BSi20439 | reverse complement strand
CAAGGACTTAAGGATGAAGCAATCAATTGCATTTACACCGAGCTTAATCATCGGTGCTACTATCGCATTGTCAGCAGGTTTTAGTACAACAACTTATGCTGCACAGCAGACTGCAGAAAAAGTAGAACGTATTCAAGTAACAGGCTCTCGTATCAAACGTTCGGATATCGAAGGCCCATCGCCAGTACAATCCATCAATAAAGAAGATATCGAAAACATGGGTTATGACAACCTACAGCAGCTTCTTGAAAGAATGCCTGTTGCAGGTAATGGTACCTTTTCAACCCGTGGTAATAACCAAGACTCAACCGCTAATGGTTCAGCTGCCGTCAGCCTTCGTGGCTTAGGGGCTGATGCTACATTGGTACTTATTAATGGTCGTCGTGTTGCTATAAGCGCATTTGCTGAAGGGATCACCAATTCATTTGTTGATATAAACAGTATTCCTGTTTCAGCCATCGAACGTATTGATATTTTAAAAGATGGCGCATCTGCAATCTATGGCTCTGATGCCGTAGCAGGTGTTGTAAACGTTATCTTGAAAAAAGACATTGACGGTGTTGAAGTTAACTTAGGTTATGGCGGCACAGATGGCCCCAACTATGAAGAAACCACAGCCAGCATTGTTTGGGGTACGACGAGTGCAAAAAGTAGTGCGTCCGTTATTATTGACTACTTCAAAAACACCTCTTTATCATCAAACGAAATGGGGCGCTTAGGTACCGCTAATCAATCTCCATATGGTGGTGAAGATTTCCGTTCATCACGTGGCTTCCCTGGCTACTTCTATGTTGATGGCGTTAAAACAATTGACCCTGCGTGTCCTGCAGAAAATGCAACATCAAGTGGCAGTTGTTTATTTGACTATGGCCCATTCGGCTATATTGCACCGGCATCAGAACGTGTAGGTGCTATTTCACAATTTGAATACCGCTTTGATAATGGCATAACGGGCTTCTTAGAAATGGCCGTTCAGCATAACAGCTCAATTGCAGCAGGTGCCCCAACGCCACTTGATGAGGATGCGGGCTTAACAGTACCAGGTAGTCACCCTAATAACCCATTCGGCCAAGATATTGAAATAGGTCGTTACAGAACAGTGGATGCAGGCGCGCGTCAATGGGATATCGAATCAGACACATTACGTTTTGTTGCTGGTTTAAAAGGTGAAATAAACGATTGGAGCTGGGAAACAGCGGTACAAAAAGGTCGTAGTAAGTCATTACAAACTGGGGATCGCTCACAAGGCTGGGTACGCACCGACTTCTTACAACAAGAAATTGATGCGGGTAACTACAACCCATTTGGCGGCACTTACAACGATCCGGCTGTAATTGATAGAATCACAACCAGCTTGGTTCGCCAAGGTGAATCTCATATGACGTCGTTCGATGCTAACATTTCGGGTGAAGCATTTAGCTTTGGTGACGATGTTGTCATGATGGCGGCCGGTATTGAGTACCGTGAAGAAGACGTAACTGATACGCCTGATGATCAATTTCAACGTGGATTAATCTTTGGTACCGAGTCTGTTTCAGCTGCCGCAGAGCGCGACCAGTACGCTGCCTATGTAGAGTTTTCAATTCCACTTGCGGAAAACTTAGAGTTACAACTTGCTGGCCGTTACGATGATTACAGTGACTTTGGCACTACGACAAACCCTAAAGTCGCTTTACGCTGGGCACCTACAGATGAAATCACAATACGTGGTTCATGGGCGCAAGGCTTCAGAGCACCGTCACTTGCACAAGTAGGTTTAGGACCATCTCAGGAAAGTCAGTTCTTTATTGATAACTATCGCTGTGATGCAACAGGTAAAGATTGTGATCCGCTAGATTACAACATTGAATTTGCCGGTAACCCTGATTTAGAAGCTGAAGAATCTGAATCTTGGAACGTCGGCTTTATTTGGGCACCCACAACTGACTTTGGTTTAAGTGTTGATGTGTGGAGTATCACTCAAGATAATAAAATTGATGAGCAAGAGTTTGGTCCAATTTACAACTCAGAGTGTAATAACCAAAATAGTACGGTATGTGTACGCTTACCACCATCAGGTACTGACAGCCTAGGAACTATTCAAAAGATTTTCAGTACTTTTGAAAATGTATCATCACAAGAAGTTTCTGGCGTTGATATTTCAGCAAACTACAATCATTCACTGGATGATTTAGGCTTACTAAAATTCAATTTAGAATGGGCTTACCAAGATAAATTTGAAAAAGATGGTCGCGATTACACTGGTGAATATGGTTACCCAGAGCACCGCTGGATTTTCTCAACAAACTGGGAAATAGGTCAATTCAACACGAACATGAACATTAGTTACGTGGGTGAGTTTGAAGATACGCCGGATATCGATTTCGATGGCAACTTAGACTTCGATAGTAATACATCACGTACTGTTGATTCTCAAGTATTGGTAGATTTACAAACATCATACCGTATTACTGAGTCAGCAAAAATATCTTTAGGTGTTAATAACTTATTTGATGAAGAGCCACCATTTGCAATTGGTGACGGTGATTCAGATCTGTATGGTTACGCATCAGGTGTACACAACCCTCGCGGTCGTTACATTTACACTAAAGTGAGCTTTTCGTTCTAATTAAAAGCAATAAAAAACCGCCAATATGGCGGTTTTTTTATCTTAAACTAAAGGGCTAAATTATAGCTCGCCTTCGTTTTCAGATAAGAATTTAGCGACGCCTTCAGGGCTTGCATCCATTCCTTTTTTACCTTCAGTCCAACCAGCAGGACATACTTCACCGTGCTCGCTGTGGAATGCTAGTGCATCAACCATACGGATCATTTCGTCGATGTTACGACCAAGTGGTAAATCGTTCACTACTTGGTGACGTACGTTACCTTCTTCGTCGATTAGGAAAGAACCGCGAAATGCAACGCCCGCTTCTGGGTGCTCAACGTCGTATGCTTTACAGATTTCGTGTTTAACGTCTGCAACTAGTGCGTATTGAACTTTACCAATACCGCCGTCTGCTACAGCCGTGTTACGCCATGCGTTGTGTGAGAATTGTGAATCGATAGAAACACCAATTACTTCTACACCACGTTTTTGAAATTCTGCATAACGCTTATCAAAAGCAATAAGCTCAGAAGGACATACAAAAGTGAAATCTAGAGGGTAGAAAAAGATTACTGCTTTTTTACCTTTGATTTTTTCGTGAAGGTTATAGCTATCTACAATCTCACCGTTACCTAGAACAGCTGCAGCGGTAAAGTCTGGCGCCTGGCGGCCTACTAATACACCCATTTTATTCTCCAAATATTTTGAGTTTATTGTCAATTGCATACGCAATACTGATAGTAATATGGGCGCTAATTTATAAATTACAATAGCAACCATATATAATTGATGATTATTCTATGGCTATCAAAAATAAATTAACAATCGTATTTATAGATAGCACCGTTCTAAAATAACGAACGCTTAACTAATGAACGGATTTTTA
>NZ_BADW01000129.1:0-381 GCF_000241165.1 Pseudoalteromonas sp. BSi20439 | reverse complement strand
GCAACTTCATCACCTTGGTGACTCGTCTCGTGTCTCAGCCTAACAGCAACCCGGATTTACCTAAGTCGCTAGCCTACACACTTTCACATGGACTACCATCGCCATGCTTGCTTAGCCTGCTCCGTCCCCCCATCGCAATTATACCAAGTACGGAAATATTAATCCGTTTCCCATCGACTACGCCTTTCGGCCTCGCCTTAGGGGTCGACTTACCCTACCCTGATTAACATGGGATAGGAACCCTTGGTCTTCCGGCGTGCGGGTTTTTCACCCGCATTATCGTTACTCATGTCAGCATTCGCACTTCTGATACGTCCAGCATACCTCCCGGTACACCTTCAACCGCTTACAGAACGCTCCCCTACCACTCAGAATAAATTC
>NZ_BADW01000130.1:0-900 GCF_000241165.1 Pseudoalteromonas sp. BSi20439 | reverse complement strand
CGGATAAGAAATTACTAATTTAAAGGAACTAAATGCTCGTTCCATGATCCGATCATTCGACCAAGAGTGATTAGAACAAAAAGGAACGAGCATGAACAAGTTAGTTGAAACGTACTGTGATGTCGATGATTTTTCAAAGTTATTTTTCCCAAGCTGGCAGCGTATATTGCTCGAAAATGGTGAAATTAAACGTCGAAGAGCATGCCGCTTATCTCCGTCAGAGGTGATGACTATTATCATCCATTTTCACCAGTCACATTACAGAGATTTCAAAAACTACTACCTTCACTATGTTTGCCGTCAACTTAAAGCCTATTTTCCAGAGTTGCTGAGTTACACAAGGTTTCTCGCGCTTATGCCTAGTGTGGTGGTTCCGATGTGCAGTTACCTCACATCAAAACTTGGCAAGCCCACAGGTATACAATTTGTTGACTCCACTAAAATAGAAGTGTGTCACATCATCAGAGCTAAAAGAAATAAAGTGTTTGAAGGCGTTGCTCATCATGGAAAAGGCACTATGGGTTGGTCATATGGATTCAAACTACATTTAATAATTAATCATTTAGGTGAGATTGTGGCGCTAAAGCTCACAACGGGCAATGTGGATGATCGAGAGCCTGTTTCTGATATGGCGGACTCTATCTTCGGAAAACTCTATGGCGACAAAGGTTATATCAGCAAAGCGCTCTCTGGTGAGTTACTAGAAAAAGGTGTCGAGTTGATCACGACGGTTCGAAAGAATATGAAGAAAAAATTTAGTTTCATTGTGGGACAGGGCTTTATTGAAAAAACGATTTATAATCGAAACGGTGAATGATCAATTGAAAAACATTTCTTACATTGAACACTCTAGACACCGCAGTATGCATGGCTTTATGCTAAATTTACTTGGTGGATTAA
>NZ_BADW01000131.1:0-295 GCF_000241165.1 Pseudoalteromonas sp. BSi20439 | reverse complement strand
ATGTAATTGTCGCTGCTCTACTGCGTATTTATCACTTACACGGCGATTACGGCGAGCTACAATGTCGGCAACAAACGATTCATAGACTTCTCTTGTCTGAAAGTCATAACTACCACGGATTTTTAATGCTTGCTCCAGTTGCGATTTAAGATGCCCATGAGGGCTCTCAATAGCCCCATTTTCATGCGCAATACCGCGGTTATTGCGGGTCGCTTTAAAGCCATAATGGGTGACTAATTCATTAAAGCGCTCTGTAAAATCGTTATCATTAGTGTGATTACGATACGCAGCACTC
>NZ_BADW01000132.1:0-382 GCF_000241165.1 Pseudoalteromonas sp. BSi20439 | reverse complement strand
GAGAATCAAAAACTTCTCAAAATTAAACACACTCTATTCTCAGGTGATTGTGCTACCCGATAAAAGAATATTTATTTTTAAGAAGTAAAGTGGTGGAGCTAAGCAGGATCGAACTGCTGACCTCCTGCGTGCAAGGCAGGCGCTCTCCCAGCTGAGCTATAGCCCCACATATGCTGGTCTTACTGTTTGTATACCGACTTATTTTTAACACAAGGCGTAAGTTGAGGCCGTTTAGTTTACTAAACAACGAAGCTTACAACGAAGTATTAAGAAGAAGTGGTGGGTCTGAGTAGATTTGAACTACCGACCTCACCCTTATCAGGGGTGCGCTCTAACCAGCTGAGCTACAGACCCAAACAATAAGTGTTGTTCTCTTTACAAT
>NZ_BADW01000133.1:0-1347 GCF_000241165.1 Pseudoalteromonas sp. BSi20439 | reverse complement strand
GCGTATTCCGGTGATGGTGAACACCGATTCCGGTTTTATCGTGAACACTTAAATTCCACGCATTGGGTTCATGACATTTTTAACCTAAGTGTTCACGATGGTCAATTTTAGATTGAATTTTTCTCATAGACTCCCCCTTTAATTTTATCCGATGAGCATTGTGCATTAGTCGATCTAAAATGGCATCGGCTAAGGTATTATCGCCGATGGATTGATGCCATTCTTCGGTGGGTAATTGACTGATGATGGCGGTTGATGAACTGCCGTGCCTATCATCCATGATCTCCATTAAGTCATTTCGTTGTGCCGCTTTAAGTGGCTCAAGCCCCCAATCATCTAAAACGAGTAAGTCGATCTTAGCGAGTGACTGTAACATTCGACTGTAAGTGCCATCTGCTTTGGCTTGTGTCAGCGCAAGCATCAACCTTGAGAGTCGGTAATATTTAACGCTGTAGCCTTTCATGCATCCTGTATGCGCAAGCGCACAAGTGATATAGGTTTTACCGCTACCGCAAGGGCCTGTGATCAGTAAGTTTTGTGATTTATTCAGCCAATCACATTGCAGTAGCGATGCCATCATCGATTGATTGAGACCTCGCGGGTGATGATAATCTATGTCTCTGGCGTTAGCGGCTAATTTAAGTTTTGCCGCTTTAAGTAAGCGTTGTTGTTTTCGGCTCTCTCGGTCTTGGGCTTCACTGTCTGCTAGCAGTTGTAGTCGCTCATCGAAGGACAACCCTTCATAAGTACTTGGTTGTTCCATTTGGCTCACTAAGGCGTTGGCCATACCACTGAGTTTGAGTTGACGAAGCTGAGTTATCGTTTGTTCTAACATAGAATTTCCTTACCTTAATGGAAGCTTTTAGGACCACGGATATTTTCATGGGATTGTGGCAATAACGTCGACGGCTCTTCTTGCGTTCGCGGCAATTTATCTTGGTTGCTACTGAGTATGTCTTTGATATGTTTTAACCGATATAAACTGTATTGATTGGCTATCGCACAGGCGTTATTGAGCCGATCGGCGGGATAGCTTCTTGATAGGTTGAGTAAGCCTAAGCACACACGATACGCTTGTTCTTCATGTTGTTTCTGTGCCAATTGTGCTTTCACCCAGAGCAAAACGTCATCTCCAATATCTTTCGCCCAATTCATTAAACGCCCTGGTGACCATTTATGATGCTTCTCATGCTTTACAGGCATGTGCTCGGATGTGGTGGTCATGCCCGGATGATATTTTCTCGGGTGACTGGTGATGCGTTTATGCTTGAAATAAGCCTCAATCAAGTTGTCTTTGGCATGAAGTTCAAGCTTTTCACCCACCAAGTGATGGGGTACCGAGTAAAG
>NZ_BADW01000134.1:0-7127 GCF_000241165.1 Pseudoalteromonas sp. BSi20439 | reverse complement strand
TTACGAGCGTTATTTTATTAATTAAATTGCATAAAAGGTTGACTTGTCACTGTAACTCTATATAGTAGGCCGCAGCTAGAAAGAAAGCATGTAATTTATAAATCTCCATTTCGTTGTTGTATAAGTAATACTTGTAGTACCGTCCTGAAGTTTTTAAGTACCATCTCATTTTTTGCTACACCGCCCACTAGGGCACAATTTAATTTTTATATCAGGAATAATACTATGTCTAACATCGTATCAGGTACAGTTAAGTGGTTCAACGAGTCTAAAGGTTTTGGTTTCATCGAGCAAGAAAACGGTCCAGACGTTTTCGCACATTTCTCAGCAATCAAAAGCGAAGGTTTCAAAACTTTAGCTGAAGGCCAACGTGTAGAGTTCACTCTTTCACAAGGTCAAAAAGGTCCTCAAGCTGATAACATCACAGCTCTATAATTTTACTTTTTAAGTAAAATAGAAAAAAAGCGCTTAAGGCGCTTTTTTTGTGCCCAAAATTTAAGAATATTACACCACCGCTTTAACATTCCCGTCATTTTATTTCTATTTAAGTCATCTGCTATTTTAACATTACAGACAGCGTTATAAATTAATAGTCTCTACGAGTTTTCTAGGTTAAAGTTATTACTTAAATCATAGGGGGTGTGTATCTATAAATTTATACTATTAGCTTTTGCGCTGTTATTTAGCCAAAAAATTCAGGCTGCTGAGCCTAAACTGGTTATTTATACCGAAAGTTTTCCTCCGTATAACTTTCAAGATGGCACTGGCCAATTGGTGGGTATCAATCATGACATAGTAAAAGATACCTGTGCCCGTGCAGCGCTAGAGTGCGAGTTTATAATGCTACCTTGGAAGCGTGCTTACCACTTAGTGCAAAGTAACCCGCAGTCAGCCATTTTTTCTTTGGCAAAAACGCAAGAGCGAGAGCCTCTTTTTAAATGGGTTGGACCCTTGGTGTCAAATCAAACCTATTTTTATAAATTAAAAACCAGTGAACATATTGTCATGGACGATATCACCCAAGCTAAAAACTACTCGCTAGGCATAGTACGAGGCGATATTTATGAAATGCTGGTGCGTCGACTTGGGTTTGTAGCTGATAAAAACTTATTGCTATTTAGTGAAGCAGACTCATTTATGCGTCTGTTTTTTAAAAAACGTATCGATTTAATTATTGGATCTGACTTTACCATAGGCCACCAAACTGAACCATTTGGCTATTCAAGGGATGACGTAGTAAAGCTTAAACAAATTCATGTAGATGAGCTAAAAGGCAATTATATTGGTTTTAATAAGGCTGCCTCACCCGTGGTGGTGGAACGTTTTAATCAAGCATTAAAGCAACTTAAAGCTGAATCTGAGTATAAACCTTATATTAACCGTTACGTTAAAAATTAAATTCATCGCTATCCGACATCATAGTTGAACGCATAGCATTTCACCGCTAGTTAGCCTCTGGGCCACTTTTTCTGATGACTTTAACACTTTGACTGTGCTGAATTTATACCAATCCGCAATAATACTTAATCATTTTACGGGGGTAAACGTGTCGCTACCTGCGTTAAAAAATTCTCATTTACGACTGCATGGATGCAGAAGGTAGAGCAATGCAGGAGCAATTGCCGAGAACAACTAAATAGCCAATTTTCTGCCTTGCTATCAATGCGTTTTCCAGCCTCAAAATAGACTACTTAACTAAGCGAATTGGTATTAATCGTAGAGAGAACGTGAGAATTAACGAAGATATTAAAAGGGTTTAAAGTAGGGGGGCTAAAACGATAAAAGGGCCTTGCGGCCCTTGGTGAAGTATCGTTCAAGTCAGATAGTGCTTTAACCCCTTAAAGCGCTATCCTATTGTTTTGCAACAGATGGATCATCTCATTAAGTTTCTAAGCTAGCGAGAGGAAAAACCCAGCAATTGCTGCGCTCATAAGGTTAGCCATAGATCCTGCTAACACTGCTCTGAGCCCTAAGCGTGCGATATCCTTTCGCCGACTAGGCGCCATACCGCCTAATCCACCTAGTAAAATGGCTATCGATGATAAGTTAGCAAAGCCACACAATGCAAAAGTAACAATTGCTTGTGTATGCGCACTTAACGTATCGCGATAATTTATAAAGTCTAAGTAAGCAACAAACTCATTTACCACTAACTTTTGACCAATAAAACTGCCGGCTATAATTGCCTCATTCCACGGTACTCCTAGTAACCATGCAACAGGGGCAAATAAGTAGCCTAAAATTTCTTGTAGCGTTAATGTAGGGTAATCAAACAACCCACCAATACCGCCTAATAAACCGTTTAATAAAGCAATTAACGCAACGAAAGCAAGTAGCATAGCACCTACGTTAAGTGCCAACTGCATACCGTTTGCTGCGCCTGATGCTGCTGCATCAATAACATTAACCGGTTTGTCATCGCCTAAATCTATCTCGGCTAAATCATCTTTAGGTGTTTCTGTCTCTGGCACTATCATTTTTGCCATTAAGAAACCACCTGGTGCCGCCATAAAGCTGGCTGCAATTAAATACTTAAGGTCTACGCCAATAATTACATAACCGGCCATTACAGAGCCTGCTACGGTGGCTAAACCACCAACCATTACGGCAAACAATTCCGACTTGGTCATGGTTGCAATAAACGGTTTAACAATTAAAGGCGCTTCAGTTTGACCAACAAAAATATTTGCTGTGGCTGAAAGCGACTCGGTGCGTGAGGTTTTCAATAATTTTTGTAAACCGCCACCCAAAATTTTAATAATCCAATCCATAATGCCTAAGTGATATAACACAGCAACCAACGCTGAGAAAAACACAATAACGGGCAATACTTGAATTGCAAAAATAAACCCTAGCGTATCTTGCGAAGCTAATGGGCCAAATAAAAAGCTAATTCCATCGTTGGCATAACCAATAACCGATGAAACGGCGCGAGACATACTCGCTAATACATTTTTGCCTGCTTCAAAAAACAGTACAAATCCGCCGATAATCACTTGCATTAAAAATGCGATACCCACGGTTCTTAGTTTTATTGCTTTGCGATTAGTTGAGGCTGCAAAGGCAATGCCTAGTAGCACCATCATGCCTACTAAGCTCATAAATGTTGTCATACAAACGTTTCCCGTTGTTATTCTTGTAAAATGTACTTTATTTTACTTTTTATAATATCAATCGCAACGCGATTCATACCGCCTCGAGTCACAACTAAATCAGCGTTATGCTTTGAAGGCTCAATAAATTGATAAAACATCGGTCTAACAGTTGCTTGATATTGCTCAACAACAGATTGTAATGTTCTGCCTCTTTGTTCCATGTCGCGTTGCATTCGGCGCATTAAACAAATATCTAGCGGTGTATCTATAAACACCTTGATATCAAATTCTTTATTAAGCGCTTTATCGCTCAGTAATAAAATACCTTCTACAATGAGTATTTTAGCCGAAGCCACACGGCGTGTTTTATCGCTGCGTGTATGTTGGGCATAATCATAAGTTGGTACTTCAACAGAGTGGCCATTACGAAGTTGTGTTAAATGCTCAAGCATTAGTTCGTGTTCAAATGCATCAGGATGGTCGTAATTCGTTTGCGTACGATGTGCCATCGGCAAATGCGATTGATCCTTGTAATAAGCATCTTCTTCAATAATGGCGATAGCGCCTGGTTCAAGCTCATTTACCAATTCATTATAAATTGTTTGGCTAAATAGAGATTTGCCGGACGCCGATGCGCCTGCAATAGCTATAATAGTTCGTGTCACTAAAGTTCTCACCCACACAGAAGGATATATTGTTGGTAGATCACAATAGCAAAAAAGACACGATTAATCTCTTTTGCTTCGCTTAAGAGTGCAAATTTATAATGTTTAGGTTTTATGAAACAGGACTTATGTCCTGTACGGAAAAATCGAAGAGCAGATAAAGTAACCACCTAGAACAGATGTGAGGTCACAATGGCAAGAGCAATTATCTTAATGGCGGATAGTTTAGGAATTGGCGCAGCACCCGATGCAGATAAATTCGGTGATGTAGGTGCTAATACATTCGCACATTTACTCAAGGCATATTATGACGAAACTGGCAGTAAGCTTTCGCTTCCTAACCTTTCAAAATTAGGGTTAGTTGATGCATGTGAAGCCGCTGGTAAAGAACCCTGTTTAATTGCTGACCGAAATGAGCCACAAGGTGCATGGGGTTATGCAAAAGAGCTTTCAAGCGGTAAAGACACGCCATCGGGTCATTGGGAAATGGCTGGCGTGCCAGTGTTATTTGATTGGGGATATTTCCCAAAAACACAACCGAGTTTCCCACAAGAATTTGTAGACGAGTTTATTGCTCGCACAGGTATTCCGGGCATTTTAGGCAATTGCCATGCATCGGGAACCACCATTTTAGAGCAGCTAGGTGAAGAGCACGTAAAAACAGGTAAACCAATCTGTTACACCTCAGCTGACAGTGTGTTTCAAATAGCCGCGCATGAAGAATCATTCGGTCTAGAGAAGCTTTATCAAGTATGCGAAATCGCACGGGCGCTGCTTGATGAAATGAATATAGGACGAGTGATTGCGCGGCCATTTTTGGGTTCAAATAGTCAAGACTTTGCCAGAACCGGTAATCGTCGTGATTATTCAGTATTACCGCCTTCGCCAACATTGCTTGATGTACTTGCAAAAGACGGTGGCGAAGTAATCAGTATTGGTAAAATTTCAGATATTTATGCGCACCAAGGCATTACCCAAAAGCATAAAGCGCCAGGGTTAATGAACTTGCTAGAAAAAACCAGTGAAGTGATGGCCACTGCGCAGGATCACAGTTTAATTTTTACCAATTTAGTTGATTTTGATGAAAAGTTTGGTCACCGCCGAAATCCTGTTGGCTATGCTAAAGCGCTAAAAGAGTTTGATGATTACTTACCCACTATTTTAGATCAGCTAAAGCCTGATGATTTATTAATGATCACCGCCGATCATGGCTGTGACCCGACCTTTCCAGGGTCAGAGCACACTCGTGAATATGTGCCAGTTATTGCTTATCAGCCAGGAATGAACAACACGCCACTGGGTGAACGCAATAGCTTTGCCGATATTGGCCAAACACTTGCGCAATGGTTTAACCTTAAAGCGTTAGAGTATGGTGATGGCTTTATTGATAAGCTGAACACAGTTAAATAACTTAGAAATACGCTCGCTATTTTAAAGTAATAGGGCTTTTAGCCAAACAAAAGGAAAACAATCAATGAGTACTCCGCATATCAGTGCAAACGTAGGTGATTTTGCCGAAACAGTATTAATGCCAGGCGATCCGCTACGCGCACAATATATTGCTGAAAACTTTTTAGATGATGCAGTGCAAGTAACTGGCGTACGTAACATGTACGGCTTTACTGGAACTTACAAAGGTAAGCCAGTGAGCATTATGGGTTCAGGCATGGGCATTCCTTCAATGTCAATTTATGCTCGTGAGCTTATTGTTAGTTTTGGCGTTAAAAATATTATTCGTATAGGTACCTGTGGTGGTATTGGTAGCGATATTAAAATTCGCGACGTAATTTTTGCACAAGGTGCAAGCACAGATTCAAACGTAAATCGTGCCCGCGTTCGTGGTACTGACTTTGCTGCCATTGCTAACTTTGACCTACTTTTAAACGGCGTAAATGCAGCTAAAGATTTAGGTATTGATGCAAAAGTAGGCAACGTATTTACTACCGATACTTTTTATCAAGCAGACGACACGTTTTATAAAGACCTAGACAAACTAGGTGTACTCGCTGTTGATATGGAAACAGCTGGCTTATACGGCGTAGCAGCAGAATACGGCGCAAAAGCAATGGCATTATTTACCGTCAGTGATCATGTAATCACCGGCGAAGCAACACCTGCAGATGAGCGTCAAAGCACGTTCAACGAAATGGTTAAAATTGCCCTAGAGTCTATCTAGTCTTAAACAATTCCTTGGTAACGTATTCACTAAGTTTTGGAGACACGCCCAAAGTGAAGTGAGACTAAACCCCCAAAGCCGCATTTTATGCGGCTTTTTTTATGCCTCAAATTTAGGTGTGAGATTCGGGCCACGGGTTTCGAGCTACGGGCTTTAGGTTCCTAGGTTTCAGGTTAAAGGTTAAAGGTTAAAGGTTAAAGGTCAAAGGTTTTAGCAGTAGCTCGCAGCTCGTCACTCGAAGCCCGTTGTCTTCTCATTTACTCTCATTCACTTCTCTGTGTTTAAACAAGAAATTAGATTTAGATGTCAGATTAAAATGCGCGAGGTAAACTTCCGCCTACTGATATGGTTACCTTCTAAATTTATTTTAGGCGGGCTTTATGCCGCGCAAGGTCATTAATTTAAAAAATATTTACCACCGAGAACACTGGGTTTACAGAGAAATGCTTAAAAAATACCAATCTAGCTCTGTGTAGCGCAAAGCGCCTCGGAACCCTCTGTGGTGAAAAATTGTTTTTAGCAGTAAGTGCCTTTCGTAGCAGCGATTTTATATCGCGTCAGGTCTAGGATATTAAACACAAATGCGCGAGGTAAACTCCCGCCTACTGATATGGTTAACTTCTGAATTTACTGTAGGCGGAGCTTTATGCCGCGCAAGGTCATTATTCACAAAGAGGACAAAGAGACGCTGCGCTAAAAGAGTAGGTTAAAGGTCAAAGGTTAAAGGTCAAAGGTCAAAGGTTAAAGGTTAAAGGTTAAAGGTTAAAGGTCAAAGGTTTTAGCAGTAGCTGCAGCTCGTCACTCGAAGCCCGTTGTCTTCTCTTTGTTCAAACAGTTTTAGTGAATTTTGCACAAAGAGGGCGAAGAGACGCTGCGCTTTTAGAGAAAAAAAGCAACTATCAGGATGTAGCAGCAATTTTATATCGCGTATTTATAGGCATTTACATTTACCCGCTCCTCGCAGCTCGTCACTCGAAGCTCGTTGCCTTCTCATTTATTTCCCTGTCAGTATTTATAACTTAATGCTAATGTTTAAGTTATAAAACTTGCTTTTAAAATGAAGCACTTTAAAGTTTTAGCTGATAGCTGATAGCTGATAGCTGATAGCTGATAGCTGATAGCTGATAGCTGATAGCTGATAGCTGATAGCTGATAGCTGATAGCTGATAGCTGATAGCTGATAGCTGATAG
>NZ_BADW01000135.1:0-1145 GCF_000241165.1 Pseudoalteromonas sp. BSi20439 | reverse complement strand
ATGGTTATCATACTGAACGTGATAATCAATATTCACTTTGACGTGTTTAATATCCGTGAATTGATAAGCTAGTTTGGGCATGGGCGCGAGGGCGGGTTTGTCGATTGACTCGAACCATGATTGTCGTGTCCCACTCAGTTGCTTAAAGGGCTTATTATTGACCTCAAGCAGTAAGGCTTTGATGCAATGGTTTAGCTCAGCTAATGAGAAAAAGGTTTGGTGTCGTAACTTGGCGAGTATCCAGCGTTCAATGATTTGCACGCCCACTTCGGCCTTGGCTTTATCTTGTGGTTTTCTGGGACGAGCAGGCACAATCACGGTGCCATAATGCGCGGCCAATTGCTGATAACTCGGGTTAACATCAGGGTCGTAGCGACACGCTTTACTGACACCACTGCGTAAATTATCGGGGATAACCATGTCAGGTATACCGCCGATAAATTCAAATGCTCGCACGTGACTGCCGATCCAGTCGGGTAGACTTTGGCTCCAGGTTGCTTCACAAAATGTATAATTTGATGCGCCCATCACCGCCACGAATATCTGGGCGAACTTCACTTCACCCGTCGCATTACAAACAATGGGCATCGTTTGACCCGCATAATCGACAAAGAGTTTTTCTCCTGCTTTATGCACTTGTCGCATCGAACGTTTTTGCTTTTTAAGCCAGGTCATATAGCGATCGCAGAACTGAGAATAGCTGTAACAACGATTCGGATATTGCTGAGTATATTCTTCCCAGAGTAAGTTCTTGGTGACGCCTTTGCCCGTTAATTCTTTTCGAATGGCTGGCCAATCTG
Organism: Pseudoalteromonas sp. BSi20439; assembly: GCF_000241165.1. Classification (NCBI taxonomy): domain Bacteria; kingdom Pseudomonadati; phylum Pseudomonadota; class Gammaproteobacteria; order Alteromonadales; family Pseudoalteromonadaceae; genus Pseudoalteromonas; species Pseudoalteromonas sp. BSi20439. The sequence goes on along the minus strand of NZ_BADW01000135.1, from coordinate 345 downwards.
GCACTTCAAATCGCTGGGATGGCCGAGTGTCGGCGCGAGGATAGAACTGACTAGCAAGCACAGAATCATCAAGCTCGTCGGGCAGTGGCCAACTTAACGATAAAGCTCTGGCTTTAGTGAGTAGTTTTTGAATACCACCGACACTGATCTTAGTGCTGGCACTTATTTTTCTGACACTGAGTTGGGCAGCAAAATGTAGCCTCAACACTTCTCGAATTTTACGCATTGTGATCCTCTTAGTCGCCATATCCCTTCCTCAGTAATACAAAAAGGAAATAGCTTAACAAAGTAATTAATAATCAATGCGTTGAAATTGTACTGGTTTGGTGTGAACACCGATTCCGG